>CALWOZ010000004.1 GCA_944383305.1 uncultured Clostridia bacterium
TATTTCCAAATTTACTATACCACAAAGGGAAATCTTTTTTTATATTTTTTTGTTACCTATGTATTATACCTCAACAAAACCTATCAAATTAATTGATAGGCTAATAATTATAAAACTATACCACAAATTTTAAAAAGAGTATTTTCTTCAATTTTGATAGGTGGATATTTTTTATTTAAAGAAATTAAATATACCCCATCTTCTTGTATAGAGTATTTTTTTATATATGTTTCATTGTCATAAATAAAAATACCTATTTGACCATTATCAATATATGGTTGTTCTTTAATAAATACTATATCTCCATCATAGTAATTAGGCTCCATACTATCTCCACGAACATATAAAGCAAAGTCTGCTTTCCTTGCTTGTGGAGCTATGGTTAAATCTACTTGTTTTATTTCACAAGGTACATCGTCTGTTATAAGCATACCAGTACCAGCACTTGCAGGTATTTCATATAAATTTATATCCTTAACATCTTCTCTTGTTATACTTAATTCTTCTGAGATATTATCTATTGTATATTTTGGAATTTGTGTAAGTTCTTCTACACGTTCTATTGCTTTTTCTTGACCTTTAGAGTTAAGTTTATTGAATGGTAATAAAAGTCTATTTTCTTTACTAGATACATCATTAATTTTATAATTAATCTCCATAGGCACATCATACCCCATTAGCCAAGTTTCATTAACATTTAAAGCTCTAGCCAGAATTGTTAATTTATCTTGTCGAGGTTCAACTTTACCAGAAACATATTGGCTTAAGTCATTTCTTCCTATTCTTTTACCTAACGATTTACAAATAGGTTCACATTTATTTAAAATATCAACTTGTTTAAGATTATTTATTTTCATTATTTCTTTTAATCTATAACTAGTATTATAAAGTTTCATATAATCACTCCTTATTTTAAGTTTATCATATTATGTTTTAAAGTTCAATAAAAAAATAAAAAAATTCAATTTTTTTGAATTTAGTGTTGACAGCCTAAAAAATATATGATAATATTTAATTGTTCAAAAAAATTGTACAAATGGGAGGTGGTGTTATGAGTTATAACTATAGCAAGCTTAGAGGGAAAATTATAGAAAAATTTGGAACATACAAAAATTTTGCAAAGGCGATGGATACTTCAGAAAGAACACTATCATTAAAATTAAATAATAAAATTTTTTGGAAACAAGATGAAATTGAAAAAGCTATTGAGTTGTTGACAATAAATAAAAAGGATATTCTCATATATTTTTTTAATATAAATGTTCAATAAAATTGAATTTATATGTTAACTGAACATTGAAAACTGAATAAAGGAGGGAAAAAGAAAACCACCCATACGGGTGGCGGGTATTGGAATTAGGTTGTTAAGGGTTACAAACTTCACATAAGTCACTATAACCAGCTGCAATAGCACTATCTCTACTATCAAATTGTACTATATTTTCAGGTAATAATTTTTTAGCGTGTCTACAACTAGATTTATGTAATTTACCATTACTTTTATTACCTACATATAAAGTTTTAATCTCAACATTATTAGTAGTTAATTCTTTATTAGCTTGTGTAGTAGCTTGAGTTGGTTTTTCTGTAACAATTTCTTTAGTAGTAGGTTGAGTAGTAGTTTCTGTAATAGTAGTCTTTGCTGTAGTTTCTTGAGTAATAGACTGTGTAGTAATTACTTCTTTAGAAGTAGTTTCTAGTATAGTTTCCGATATAGACTGTGTTACAGTTTCAGTTGTAGTTTCAATAGTTGTATTCTCAGTTGTAGTATTAGATGAATTTTCTAGTGTGCTTGTAGAACTTTCAGAATTATCCTCAGTAGTTAATTCTTTAGTAGTGGTTTCTGTGCTAGAAGTCGAACTATCTTCATTTAAAGCTACAACAGGTGTAGTTTCATTTGGATTAGGATTTGTATAACTGGTAGCACCAATAAAAAATAAATTTAAAATCCAACTTAAAGCTATAAAAGTAATTTTAAGAGATTTTTTTAAATTAGATTTTTTCAAAAATATAGTTGCTACTATAGCTGGTATAAATTCAAAAAATATAAATGCTAAAATACACAATAAAATTATTTTTATCTTACTTCTATTTGGAGGTTTTTGATTATTAAATTTATTTTTATTAGGCTTATGTTCTTCAACATAAGATATACCAGTACCTGGTATACTTGCAGTTTGTCTAATATTTCCTTTAGCTGTTTTAGCAACCCTATAACCTTTAACTCCAAAGCTATAACCAATACCACTTTTACTTAGATTTACACGAAAGTTTTTTCCTATTCGTATACTTTTATTAAATCTAAAACCCATATTTTCTCCCTTTCAGCATTAATTTTTATACACTATTATAATACAAAAAATACTAAATATTGTCAATTAAATATATATTGAAAATTAAAAAGGGGGTGGTTAAATAGATAATAGAATATTGCAAACTAAATAATAAGGAGGAAAAAATTATGTTTTTATTTTCAAAAGACGGATTAGGTGCAGTTAATTTAAACTATGCACAATCACTTGGAATTCACGAAAGAAATGGACGTTGGGAGATATGTGCATTTAGAGCAGACAGTAGGTTTATTATATTAAATGATTTTGAAACTTTATCTGAAGCTAAACAAATGTTAAAAGCAACTCTTGAAATAGTTGCAAAAAATGAAAATAGCTGTATTAGTCAAAAGGATATTTATGATTATATGAGAACAAAAGAAGAGTGGGCAACTTTTAAATCTTAGGTATAAAAAAGGTACGGTGTAAAATACCGTACCTATGCCCTAAAAATAATTTTATGGATTAATGCTCTTTAGAATTATTTTTAATAATTTTATATGCTTCAGGCAATATAACAATTGCTAAGGCATTATAAAAATCATCACAGGATTTTTTTATAAAACCTTTATTTTCTAGTTCAGATATAATTTGCAAATTTTCCTTTATGAATTCAGTATCGTAGGATTTGAATATATCATTATTAGAATTATTATAAAGATGGTATAAAATTTCTTTTTCTTTAGAAGTTATCATATGTACACCTCCTTTTCTTGTATATTTCTACACCTATATCTAGCACATATAAATGTAGATACTAAAATTGTACAAGAAAAGGAAGAAAATGACAATAATAAGGAAGTGATTTTATAAATGAAAATAGAAAGACAAAAAGAACTACTTAATAATAAAAAGTAATAGGACAATTTATTAAAATAATAAATTATAAAAAAGGAGGTGGTAGTTGTGCCTAAAAAAAGAGAACCGTTAAAAGTTAAATCCTTTTTAAATGTAAAAAATGAAGATGGAACAGTAACACCAGTATTAATAAAAGACGTAGATGGTGTTATAAAGCCAGAATATGAAGAATTGTGGTATAAAGCGTGCGATAATATGATGTTACGTTGTGCTAAAATTTATGCTGCTAAAAATGGATTTGATTTAGAGATAATAGAAAAAGAATAAGCCTTTAGGCTTATTATAAAGGACAAGCTAAGGAGGTAATTAATTGTCTAAAAGAGAAAAGTGGGCATTGATTAATAAGCTATTAAATGCGTTAAGAAAAGCAAAGGGATTGCCATTAGTAAGCCCGAATGATAATCCATATTATTTTAAACAGGAGGTGAAGAAAAGTGCTTAATATGTATACAATGATATTGGTAAATGGAGAATTAATACGCATAAAGGCAATACATAACAAAGACGCTATTAAATCGGCTATTCAATATGGCAAAGTTAGAGTTGTTAGAGATAATAACAATAGATTAGTATACTTAAATGTAGGAGTGTTAGTTTAATGATTAAAAAGAAAAAAAGATATATTGACCAATATCATTACAATAATAGTGTTAATAACGTCGGTTATAGGTTGTTATAATATAGGATATTGGGGATTTAAGTTATTGATTAGGATATTTTAAAGGAGGAATGGTATGAAAATAACATTAAAAGCAGCAAGAGTTAATGCTGGATTTCTACAGAAAGAAGTAGCTGACAAGTTAGGAGTTAGTATACATACAATAATTAATTGGGAGAGAGGTATTACTAAACCTAAAAAGCATATTCTTATGGTTTTATCTTCAATTTACAATGTAAACGTTGATGATATAAAGGGATGAATATTATTTTAACAACTGAACAAAGAAAAATAGCAGAAAAATTAAACTGTTCTCGTTCTGATATATATCTAAAGATAAAATACACAAAACAAGAATTTAACAATAAAATATTGAAAACTTGAAAGGATAATAAACAATGGTGTACACAAGAGAAATCATTAAAGACATAATTAAAAGTATGAAAAATGAACTACATAAAACAAGTTTTATCATTGTATTAAATGACAGAAATGAAATAGCAAGAGAAGGTAAGTTTATATCGTTAAATAAAAGATATATAAAAATAAGAAATAGAAAACACGGTATACATAAAATAAATATAACTGATATAAACAATATATCGGCAATTGTTACAGAATAATAAAAAGTGACTTAATATAAGCCACTTAAAAAATAAAAAAATCAATTTAATTATACCACAAAATAAATATTATGTAAAGGAGAAAAAATATGTGTAATGAATGTAGAGAATATCCTTGTAACAGCAGATGTCCTAATAATGTTGTAGATGAAAGAGAATGTTGTACAGAGTGTGGATATGAGTTTGAAACAGGAGATAGTGCTTATTATGCACTTGGTAGAGATGATAAGTTATATTGTTTAGAATGTATTGAAGAAATGACAGCAGAAGAGATAATATCAAATTTTTTAGAGGAAGAAGAAATATGGTAACTTATGAATTTTTAGAAGAAATAGCAAGAAAAAAATTAGAAATTATTTCAAAGAGTAAAACCTTTACCGAAGAACAAAATCAATGGTATATAGATACTTTTATAATGGATTTTATAGTGAGTTTACAGTTTGAAAACTATACAAAGGAGTTATTATATGAAAAAATTAGTTAGTACGTTAAATTTAGATTATGAAGAGTGGTTATCATATAGAAAACAATCAATAGGTGGAAGTGACTGTGCTACAATTGTGGGGTTTAATAAACATAAAAGTCCTTATAGTTTATGGGCTGAGAAAAAAGGTTTTTTTGATACTACACAAAATGACACGGAAATAATGCGTCAAGGTCGAGATTTTGAGGAATACGTGGCTCAACGTTTTTGTGAAGCTACTGGTAAAAAGGTTAGAAAAAGAAATTACATATTTTTACACGACGATTATGAATTTATCTCTGCTAATATTGACCGTGAAATAGTAGGAGAAAATGCTGGACTTGAGTGTAAAACAACTTCACTTCTTAACAAAACAGACTTTGAAAATGAAGAAATACCAGATTATTATTATTATTGTCAATGTATGCACTATATGGCAGTAATGGGATATGACAAGATGTATTTAGCTGTATTAGTGTTATCTAAAGAGTTTTATTGGTTTGAAATCAAGCGAGATGATAAGGAAATAGAAGCATTAATAAATATGGAGGTTGAATGGTGGAATAGATATATTTTAGGTAATGAGACACCAGAAATTGACGGTACAGACAGTACATTAAATACGATTAAATATATTAATAAAGACATATCAACAGAGATAAAAGATATATCTAAAATAGATGATGTTTTAAAAGAATATGAAGCAGTATCTAAGCAAAAGAAATTTATTGAAAATAAAGAAAAAGAGCTAAAAAACAATATTATTGCTTTTATGGGAAGTAATGAAGTGGGTAACTCTAATAAATATTTAGTATCTTATAAATCACAAAAAAGGACAAGTGTAGATACTGCTACACTAAAAAAAGAATTACCAGATATATATAACAAATATACAAAAACAAGTGAAACAAGAATATTAAGAATAAAAACTATTTAGGAGGATAAAAAAATGGCAAATGTAATACAACAACAAATGGAGAATAAAGTTGAAAAATCGAACAAACAAAGAACTATAAAAGATTATATAAAAATGTATGAAAGTCAAATTGCAAGAGCATTACCTAATGTAATTACTCCAGAAAGATTTTCAAGAATGGTATTAACAGCTATAACTAAAACACCAAAGTTAGCAGAATGTACACCAGAATCATTTATGGGCGCTATGCTAACGGCAGCACAATTAGGACTTGAACCTAATACACCACTTGGACAAGCGTATTTAATACCATATGGCAATAAATGTGAGTTTCAAATAGGCTACAAGGGATTATTGGAGCTTGCTCATAGAAGCGGAGAATTAAAAACATTAGAAGCGCATTGTGTTTACGAAAATGATGAATTTAGTGTTGAATATGGTTTAAATCCTAATTTAATACATAATCCTTGTTTTAAAGATAAAGGAGAGCTTTTAGGAATATATGCAGTATATCATACAAACAATGGTGGATATGCCTTTGAATTTATGAGTAAAGAAGATATAGAAAACCATAGAAATCAATATAGTAAGTCATATAAAAATGCAAGTAGTGCGTGGCAAACAGACTTTGAAAGTATGGCTAAAAAAACAGTAATAAAAAGGCTATTAAAATATGCCCCACTTAAAACAGAGTTTGTAAGAGCCATAGCAAATGATGAGCAAACTCAAACCATTGACTTTACAGAAGATAACGAAATTCTTATTTTGAATGAAGATGCAGATGAAGAAAATAATGAAATTGTGGAGGGGCAAGAGGTTGAATAATGTAACATTAATGGGTAGATTAACAAGAGACCCAGAGATTAGATATTCTCAAAGTGCAGAGCCAATGGCAGTTGCAAGATTTAACATAGCTGTTAATCGTAAGTATAAAAGAGATGGAGAACCAGAAGCAGATTTTATAAACTGTGTAGCTTTTAGAAAAACTGCTGAAATTATAGAGAAATATTTTACTAAAGGTAAAATGATAGGTATTGTAGGTAGGATACAAACAGGAAGCTATACAGATAAACAAGGAAATAAAAGAAATTCAACAGATGTAGTAGTAGAAGAGGTATGTTTTTGTGGAGATAAAGAAGACAGAACAACAAATACACAGCAAGACAGTGATAATTTTTATAGTGCAGAAACAGGTATCAATGATGATGATTTACCATTTTAGGAGGGAACTAATATGGATTTAAGAAGCTATATAAATAAGATAGATTTGGAACTTTTTGAAGCGATAAAACATTTAAAAAACTTAAATGAAATAAATAATGTATTTCAAAAAGAATTTCAGGAATTGGCAACTCAAGAAAAATTAGGAGCTTATCAAATAGTATTTATTCGAGATGTTATGGAATTGTTATTTAAAAACTTTGAAGGAATTTTTTATTCGATAGAAAAAGAAAAAATAATAAAGAGATTAAGTGTTTTTGAACTTCAAATAATTGGATTACAGCATTTGTTGGGAGAAGATGAAGAAAATGATTAAACGCAATAAGTATAGAAATAAAAAAGTAGTTATTGACAATATACTATTTGATAGTAAAAAAGAAGCTAGAAGATATAAAGAACTTAAATTAATGGAAGAGGCAGGGTTAATAACTAACCTTGTCTTACAACCTAAATATGAGGTTTTAAAAAGTTTTAAAAGGCGAGGTAAAACACATAGAAAGATAGAATACATAGCAGATTTTAGATATTTTGACAATGAGAGACAAGCTGAGGTAATAGAGGATGTAAAAGGTGTATCTACAGATGTATTTAATATAAAAAAGAAATTATTTTTATACCAGCTAGATGAAAGTATCGTGTTTTTGGTAATAAAGAAAAATAAAATTATAGAATATTAAATTATAGGAGGTGTTTATATGAGTTTAAAGCGGCTTAAAGAAATTAAAAAAATAATAATGAATATAGCTTGTGATTATTTTGACTGGAATTATGATTGGGAATGTTATAGCAACTCAGAAGGTAATATATTTATAAAATTTAAGTGTAGTGGGCAAGATTTTGAAGACCCTTTAATAAGAATTTTAATTAAAAATTCTAAAATTCTAAAAATCAAGAGTTCAGATAGTGGTTTGATTGATTTGTTAAAAAGTTTTAAAAAAGATATAGAAATAAAGTTACAAGGAATACAAGGTGATTAAAATGGATAATAAAGGCTGGATAACAATTGATAGAAAAATATTAGAGTGGGAATACTATCACGATTTAACAACCTTTAAAGTATTTTTACACTTGATACTAACTGCTAATTTTAAAGATACGAAATATATGGGATTTATAGTTAAACGTGGAAGTCTAATAATAAAACAAAGTGAATTAGCAGAGCAATTAAATTTGACAATCAAGCAGTTAAGAACTGCCTTTACAAAACTTAAAAAAAGTGGCGTCATTGAAACAAACTCAACAAATAAATTTACGATAGTTAAAATTATAAACTATGAGTATTATCAAAATACAGAAAGGCAGACAAAGGGCACACAAGGGGCAAACGAAGGGCAGACAAAGGGCGAACAAAGGGCACACATAGATAAACAAATAAACAATGATAACAATGTAAATAATGAGAACAATAGTAGTAGTAGTAATAGTAATAATATAAATAATAATGGGTGGTGCTTGTATCCACAAAACTACGTTAAAGCCTATTTGCAAAGCATTAATCCAGTAGCTAGTAACTTTGAGATAGAAAAGTTAATCTCGTGGGAGAATGAATTACCAACAGAGCTAATTGAAAGAGCAGTACAAGAAGCAATACTAGCTAATGTTCATAATTTTAATTACATAAACAGAATATTAAACAGGTGTATAGAACAGGGCATAACAACAGTTAGTCAGTTTGATAATATGCAAAAAATAAGAGAAAGGGGCAGACAAAATGGATCAAGCATTGAAAGACAAGCTACAGGCAGTACAGCAACTAATAAACCAACAACAGAAGACTTCAGAGAACTTATCCAAAAACACACAACAGTATTATGATAAAAGTTCAAATAAACTCTTAGGTTTAGAAAACTGTGAAATATGCAATGGTTTAGGAATGATATTAACTGAAGAAAATGGTACAACATACTCAAAATACTGTACTTGTGTTAAAAAGAAAATGTCACAAGAAAGGTTTGAAAAAACAGAAATAGCTAACAAGATAAACTACACATTTAAGGACTACAAAGCCAATGAAGAATGGCAGAAAAATATATTAAAACAAGCAATAGATTATGTTAAACACTTTGAAGATAACTGGTTTTACATAGGTGGTCAAATAGGGGCAGGCAAAACCCATATATGTACAGCTATTCTTAGAAATATAGGAGAGATTAGCAATATAAGCTATATATACATAAAATGTGACGAAGAATTAGAAAAATTAAAACAACTAACATACGATAATTCAGAAGAATATGGAAACGTTATGTATAGACTTAAAAATACTGGATTATTATTTATAGATGACTTTTTTAGAAAGCCACCAACAGAAGTAGATAAGGCTAAAATGTTTGATATTATTAATTTTAGATATTTAAACAATAAACCTTGTATATTCTCAAGTGAAAAATCATTGCCAGAAATATTAAACATAGACGAAGCAATAGGAAGTAGGATTTTTGAAATGGCTAAAAAGTTTAATGTTGAAATAGGTAAAGATATGAAAAAGAATTATAGATTAAAAATTTAAGGAGGAAGAAAAATGGGAAATAAAAAGCAGTATACCTGGACACAAAATAAGAATTATTGGACTAATGATGTGTTTAATAGCATAGAAGAGTGCATTGAAGATGCTAAAACACAGAATTATAGTGGTTATATATTTATAGGTAGGGTACATTATTTTGAACCTAAAATAGATGTAGAAAATTTACTTTATGATTTACAAGAAGAAGTCTATTGGGAATATCGTAATGTTGCTGAAAGTTGGGAGTTCAAATGTGAAACGGTTGAAATACTATCAGAAAGATTAAATAAATGTTTTAAAAATTGGTTAGAGGAAACAAATCAAGAGCCTAATTTTTATGAGGTATGCGATATTGAACGTATTTATATTGATTAAGGAGTGAAAGAAAATGAACAAAGAACAAATAAAATTCGTTGAAAGTATTCTAAAAAGTAAAGAAGTAAAAATACAAGGGGTTAAGATAGATTTAACAGAGGAACAGTTGCAAAAATTACAACAGTTGGTTGTGCCTAAATACAATAATCCTTTTGAGAGGGTTGATAAAGGGGAAAAATATTATTCCATAGGTGTATTTTCAGAGGAGTTTGTAGTTTTTGAAAATACTGAAAAGCATATTGAAAGAGATGTTGAAAGATTTAGCAATGGCAACTACTACAACAATAAAGGATTTGCTGAACAAGTAGCAATGGATATGAACTTGCAACAAAGATTAAGGAAGTTTACATATGAAAATAGTGGGGGGAAAGAGTTATGGAAATGTAAAGATGTTGGAAAATATTATATTGCACTTGATGCAGATTTTAATAAATGGATTTGGCGCCTGGAATGGTTTGAGAGAAATCCTTTTCAAGTATATTTTAAAGATTTAGAAACAGTAGAACGTGCAATAGAAGAAGTGGTAAGACCTTTCTGCAAAGAAAATCCTAATTATAGATTTCAAGAAGAATAAGGAGAACCTATGAAAGACAAATACAAGGACATAAAAAAGTATCTAAACAGAGTTTATCGATTAACACAAACAAGAGATAAGCTAGAAAGGGAATACGAGAAAAAGCAGAAAGAAGTAGGAAATATAAGTGTGAGTAATTTGGAAATAAAAAGTAATAAGATTGTGTCTAATGTTGAAAATAAAGCCATAGAATTGATTAGTCTTAAAAATAATATAGATTTACATAATATAAAAATAGATGAACTTAAAAAAGAAATATCTTGTGTTATAAGTAGGGTTGAAGATGAAAACTTAAGAGATTTATTAAGACTTAGGTATCTTGAGTTTAGAAAGTGGGAGGATATAGCTTATATTTTACATTATTCTAAGAGACATACAAGGAGAAAATATAATGAAGCATTAGGAGAAGTTGAAAAAATCTTAATAAACAATTGACATATTTATTAAAAAAAAGTATAATATTATTAAGATATAAGATTTTCAAACAATACAAAAGCATAGGAACTGCCATTCCTATGCTCTTTTTATGTAGCAGGCTATTCGTTGTCGCTATTGTTTCTATCGTCTAGCCATTTACATATGTAATATGATGCTACATTTGAAACAATAGAAACTATTATTGATATAAAGATTTCCAAACAATACACCTCCCTTCTGTTGCCAGAATGGGAGCGACAACATAAACATTATAACATAAGTAAAAAATATTTCAATAAAAATATGTCCTTGTATGTCCCTTTTTAATGTGATATTATGTTATTGTAGAATTATATCTACAGCCTTACTTCTTTATATAAATTATATATATATTAATTATTGAAAAAGCTGGTCAAGTTCCAGCAACAAAGCCGTTAACCGGCCGTAATCATTGGGGTAGACTGTAGCTCACGTAAATGTGTAAAATGATACAGTCGAAATTAAAAGCTAGACGTGTTCTAGCTTTTTTTATGTCTAAAATTAGAAAGGAGTGTTGCCTTTGGGCAAGTTAAATATAAAGCAAAAAAGGTTTGCAGATGAGTATTTGATTTGCTCAAATGCAACAGAAGCTGCAAAAAAAGCGGGATATTCGGAGAAGACGGCTAAGCAACAAGGGCAAAGATTGTTGACTAATGTTGACCTTAAAAACTATATAGATGAAAGGCTTAAAATCCTTGAAAGTGAGAAAATAGCACAAGCAGACGAGGTAATGAAGTATTTAACCAAAGTTTTAAGAGGGCAAGAGACTGAAGAAACTATTGTTGTTGAAGGTCAAGGAGATGGGATATCTAAAGCTAGAAAAATAAAAAAAGAGGTAAGCCCAAAGGATAAGCTAAAAGCTGCTGAATTGTTAGGAAAAAGATATGGCTTATTTACAGATAAACTACAGTTAGAAGATACAACAGTAGAGCTTAATGTAAAAGGATTTGAGGGTGTTATAGATGAAAGTTGATATTGAAATAAATAAGGCTTATTTACCATATTTGTTTAGCTATAAAAACAGGATAGAGGTTTACTATGGTGGAGCTGGTAGTGGTAAAAGTATATTTGTAGCCCAAAAGTTAGTATTAAAGGCTTTAAAAAGTAAAAGAAAAATACTTGTTATTAGAAAAGTAGCAAGGACGCAAAAGGATAGTTGTTTTGCAGTTATATGTGAAATATTTAAAAGTATTAAATATTTTGATAGATGTAGAATAAATAAAACTACACTAGATATAACTTTACCTAATGGTAGTGTAATACTGTTTAAAGGTATGGACGATAGTGAGAAGATAAAGTCCATAGCAAATATAACGGACATATGGTGTGAAGAAGCAACAGAACTAACACTTGATGATTTTAGTCAATTAAACTTACGTTTAAGGGCATTAAATCCCAACTTACAAATATGGTTATCTTTTAACCCAGTAAGTAAAGCTAATTGGTGTTATCAATATTTTTTTGTAAATAAGGCAGAAGCATTTATTTTAAAAACAACATACAAGGATAATGATTTTTTACCACAAGATTATAAAGATGAAATAGAAAGCTATAAACATACAAATCCAACTTACTATAAAATCTATGTTGAGGGGGAGTTTTGTAGCTTAGATAAACTTGTGTACAATAATTATGAGATACTAGATTTTGATGTAGGTAAACTTATAAAAAGTAAAAAATATATTACATTGACAGGGCTAGACTTTGGGTTTACAAATGACCCAACAGCATTAATAGTTAGTCTTGTAAATGAAAAAGAAAAAGAGTTATACATAATAGATGAATATGGAGAAACAGGACTGACTAATCCAGATATAGCTAACATAATAAAGTCTTTAGGCTATCAAAAAAATATTATTATGTGTGATAGTGCTGACCCTAAAAGTATCGAAGAAATAAGGCGTCAAGGTATACCACGAGTTAAAGCTTGCAAAAAGAGTCCAGATAGTGTATTACACGGTATACAGCAATTACAACAGTATAAAATATACGTACTGCCTAAATGTGAAAAGACTATAACAGAGTTACAAAATTATGCGTGGGAAAAAGACAAGAAAACTAATGAATACATAAATAAACCGATAGATAGGTTTAACCATTTTTTAGATGCACTTAGGTATAGTATGCAGATTATAAAAAATAGATTAGGAGTATTAGAGAAAGGAGCTTTATAATGTTTTACATAGAAAAAAGTAAAAAGCTAAGTTTTGCAGATATAAAGTATTATATAGACTTATTTAGAGTTAATTATTTACCTAGATTAAGCAGACTTGATAGGTATTATAAAAATGATAATGCTATAAATTATAGAATATTTGAAGATGAAACAAAGCCTAACAATAAAATAGCTCATAGCTTTGGAGATTATATTGTTAAAACAAATGTATCAATGCTTTTAGGTTCTCCTATTGTGTATAGTAGTGAAGATGATTTAAAAGACTATCAAAATATACTTGATTTAGCAGATGAACAAGACATAAATATAGACATAGCTACAAACTGTGCAAAATACGGTTATGCTGTACAGTTATTATATTTAGATGATGATAATGATATAAATTTTTATATCATCGATAATAAGCAAGTTATATTAATCTATGCAGATGATATAATGGAAACTTTACTATATGCGATAAGGTTTTGGACAGTTAAATTAACTAATTTTGAAGAAATAGAGTATATAGAAGTTTTTTCAAATGATGAAATAAAACTATATAAAAATGGAGTATTGCAAGAAACAACAAATAATCTATTTAGTTCTATTCCTATTGTTGTGTATAGTAACAACTCAGATAAAATAGGAGATTATGAAAACGTAATCCCGCTAATAGATGAATATGATTTAATTACAAGTGATACTGCCAACGAGAATGATTATTTCAACAATTGTTATTTATACTTAAATACGGATAGTGTATTACCAGAAGACATAAAAGCTATGAAAGAAAATAGGGTATTATATGGAGAAAATTTAAACCCACAATTTATATTAAAACAATCATCTAACATAGATTTAGAAAATGAAAAAAATAGAATTGTAAAAGATATACATAAATTATCATTTGTTCCAGACTTATCCGATGAAAACTTTGCTAATAATGTAAGTGGTGTTGCTATGAAATATAAGTTATTTGGTACACTTAACAATATGCTTAATAAACAGAGAAAGTTTAAAAAGGCTATAAACAATAGGAATAAACTTATATTTGATATGATGCATACAAAAAGTTTAGAAGTACCTAGCTATGTTGATATAACGTTTACAACAAATTTACCAGAAAATATAGTAGAAACAGCACAAATGATAAATATGGTAAGAGGACTTGTATCCGATGAAACATTAGTATCTTTATTGCCATTTGTTCAAGAACCTAAATGGGAAATAGAACAAGCTAATAAAAATAAGGCTATTCCTTTAAATTATGATGAGGAATAGCCTATGAGTGAATATTGGGAAAGTAGAAAAGTAGATGATATATTTGAGCAAAATACAGATGAGGTAATAAATAAGCTAAAGAAAATATATAGACGTCAAGGAAGAGATATACAAAAAGCTATTACAGACATTTATATAAAAATGTTGGAAGATGGGGGTATATCAACAACAGAGCTATATAAATTTAATAGATTTAATGATTTATTAAATGAAATAAATGAGATATTAAAAAGCTATGGAGAAGAAGAAATAAAAGCAGTTAGTAAAGGGCTAGAACAAGCTACACAAGATATAATCGGCGATATATCTAAAAATAGTAATATATTATTTACCTTAGTAAACGATAAAGTTATAGAAGAAATAGTAAATACAAAGTTTAAGGGTGAAAGTTTTTCTAAAAGAATATGGAAAAATAGGGAAGCCTTAGGCAAATTAATAGAAAAAAATTTACAGGATATTGTAGCAAGTGGAATGAATAAAGATAAGGCTGTAAAGCAAATAATGGATATACATAATAGCTCATTTAATAATGCAGACAGGCTTGTAAGAACTGAAACAATGCGTTGTATAAATTCTGGACAAATAGAAACATATAAGGCTAGAGGACGTACACACGGGTATTACAGTTATTCTAAAGATAAACGTACTTGTGATAAGTGTAAAAAATTAGGAGAAGATACAAAGAAAAGCCCATTGCCATTAGAAGAATTAGAGCCAGTTCATCACCCTAATTGTAGGTGTACTGTTATTCCAGTTGTAGACTTGAAAAAATATGAAAAATATGATACATTAAAATATAGGGAAAGTAAAAGTATAAAAGAAGCAGAAGAATATGCAAGAAATACATTAAATATAAAAAATGTAAGTTATAAAGGCTGTGATTTAAAAACTGCTAATGAGTGGAACAAAGGTTTATATGACAACTTTAGACGTTTCCCAGAATTAAAAAAGGAATTTAATTTTGTTGGGGAATGTTATGAAAGAAATAAACTTATAAAATTAGAAACTAAAGAATACTACATATCATTATTAAAAGAAAAGTGTCCTTATGCAAAAAATGAAGAAATAAAAGAAGTTGCAGAAAAACAAGTAAAAGACCTTATGAAAAATCTAACAATAGGTAAGTCTACATATGCTCAAAGTTGGTCACCTAACCATAGCTTTTTTGATAGATATAAAGGTATAACTGTTAATAAGCATTGGGGTAAAAACTCAAATGAATTTACAGATATGTTAAAAAGAGATGTTGATAGTAAATTAAACCCTATTGGGTGTGATACAATACGTTCTGTTTTAGACCACGAAATAGGACATCAAATAGATGATTTACTTGGTATATCAAACTTAAAAGAAATAAAGGAACTTTATGAAAAGCATACAAATGAAGAATTGACAGAACATATTTCAAAATATTCTTGGGATAATAATAACCCTAATAAATATTCGGAATTTATAGCAGAAGGCTGGGCAGAGTATTGTAATAATACTAACCCTAGAGAAATAGCTAAAACAATAGGCGAAATAATAGAAAGGGAGTATAACAGGTGGAAAAAGAAATAAAAAAAGATAAAATTAACAAAGAAGAATTCAGTCAATTTTTACAAGAGGATATGAAAAAAGGTATAGGTAATATAAAAAATTATGCTTTTAATGAAAATAATAATCTTGTAGAAGAGTATAAAACAAAAAGTAGATAAAGAATAAATATTTTATTGTCCTAGACAAGACAAAAAACTGTCTTATTTTATTGCCTAAAAGGAGGTTATAATATGGGCGAAGAAAACAATATACAAGAAACACAGGAAACTTTACAAGAGGAGCAACAAGAAGAAAAGGCTACATTTTCAAAAGAAGATGTAGCCTCTTTAGTTGCAAGTGAGATACAAAAAGCAATTGAAAAACTAAACAAGAAAAATCAAAAAGAAGAAAAAAGACAAAGAAGTCTTGAAAATCTAGACGAAGAACAAAGAGCAAAGGCTCTGCAAGAACAACGAATAGCAGAGCTTGAGGAAGAAGTAGCAAAGCATAGATTATTAAGCACTAAAAATGAAATAGCAAAGGTTTTAGGTAACAGAGGACTTAGTGTAGAACTTGTAGACTTTGTTGTGACAACAGATGATGAAGATGAGTGTATTGAAAAAATCGAAACACTAGAAAAAATATTTAAGCAAATGGTTAAAGATGAGGTAAATAGAAGATTAAAGAGTACAGCACCTAAAAATGCTAATACTCAAAAAGAAACAGTTTTAACTAAAGAAATGTTTAAGAAGATGACATTATCACAGCAACAAGAATTATATGTTACAAATAAAGAATTGTATTTAGAATTATCTAAAAATTAGGAGGAATGAATATGGCAACATTAGGAACAGGTTATGAAAATAAAGTTTTAGAAAACAAAATGACAGATTTAGTAAACACTAAATTAGATGTTAAAGGTTTAATGACAATAGATACAAGCCTTACAGACAGTGCAGGACTTAAAAAAGTTGTAAATAAATATACATACTCTGGTAAAGTTGAAAAATTAGCAAAAGGGGCTAAAAATACAACAAAAGGAAGTGTAACATTTGCACCAAAAGAGTACACAATAAATAGGTATCAACAAACTTATGAATATAATGATATGGATATAATGCAAGACCCATATTTATTAGACGTAGCAACAGAGGGAGCAGCTACATTAATGACTAATCAAATTAAAGATGAATATTTTGAAGAACTTAAAAAGATTAGCAATTCATTTGAATATACTGAATTTGGTTATACAGCAATTGTTGACGCATTAGCAGAGCTTAACAAAGAAGTAGAAGACGATATGTTTATTATTATGGGTAATGACTTGAAGGCTACTGTACGTAAAGATAAAGACTTTATAACAAGTAAACAAGGAGAAATATTATATACAGGTCAATTTGGTACTATTAGTGGTATTCCAGTATTGTTTAGTAAACTTATACCAGCTGAAACTTGTTATATTACTAAAAAATCTGCTATTAAATTTTTTGTTAAAAAAGAGGGGAGTATAGAACAAGATAGAAATATTGAAACTAAAGACAATACAGTTGTATATGAAAGACACGGACTTATTGCATTAGTAGATGACACATATTCTATAAAGCTTACAAAAAAAGCAGAAGTTGTAGAAAGTATTGAAGAAATGAAAGAAAAATCTAAATAAAATAATAGGATTGATTAAATGTATTTATTGGAAAATTTAATAGAAGAAGTAAAGTTATTGACAAATAAGACTGATGAAAATTTAATCAGTCTTATTTTAAATAAATCTATAAAAGAAGTTGAGATTTATACAAATCAAAATTATAATGAAAAATTTAATAATGTTATTGTTGATATAGCAGTTATAAAACTTAATAAATTAGGTACAGAAGGGTTAGCATCACAAAGTTATAGTGGAGCGTCTGAAAGTTATATAGATGCTTATCCCACTTATATATTAAATCAATTAAATAAGTTAAAAAAAGGTTGGGGTATGCTATGATTAATAGACAAATGGAGGAATATTCACTATATATAAACCAACCTATACAAGACAAATATGGAAAACTTAAAGATAACTATGTATTTTTAGATAATATACAAGTAGCTATAAATTTTATATCAATGAATAAAAGAACTGAAGATATAAGATTTAAAGACTGTGATTATATAGGGCTTACATTATATAAAGGGTTAGATTTGTCTAAAGATTATAAATTAGTAGGAAAAGTAAGCTATAAGATAGTATCTATAAACGAAGTTACTAGATTAAGTCAATATTTATTAAAGGTTGTGATGTAATGAATGGGGATTTTAATAAAAACTTAAATGCACTTATAAATGGTGGATTACAAGATATAATATTAGAAAAATTAGAAGACGTTTGTCAATTAATAGAAAATGAAGCTAAAGAACGTTGTCCAGTAGATGACGGTACATTAAAAGCTAGTATTAATCACAAAGTTAGTAAAAAAGAAAACAAGCTAATAGGTGTTATTGGAACAAATGTAGAGTATGCACCTTATGTACACGAGGGTACAGGAATATATGCAGTAGATGGAAAAGGGCGTAAAGAAGTACCGTGGGTATTTAAAGATACCAAAGGTAAAACGTGGGTAACCAAAGGACAGAAACCTAAACCATTTTTAAAAGATGCTATATTAAACAACGAGGAAAATATTAAAACAATATTTAAGGATACATTATGATTATATTAGATGAAATATTAAATATATTAAAGCCATTAGGATATAATATTTATCCCTTTGGTACTGAAAAAATAGAAAATTGTATTATTTATAACTTAATCCCCATATCTAGTAATAAAATAATAGAAGAAAATAGGTTAGAAATAACTGTTATATCACTAGATATGGAAACAGGGTTAAAAATAGTTGAAAAAATAAAACAAGAATTAATTACTTTAGGAGATAAACCTTTAACAAATAATATATTAACCATTAACTTAAATGGTGGTGGAAGTCTTGAAAATTTAGAAACAAATACGTTTCATTTCAAGGCTTTTTTTAATGTAAAATCTAGATATAGAAAGGAAAATGACAATGGATAGAATAGTATTAGGAAGTGGAATGGTTTATATAAAAGAATTTACAGAAAGTATACCAGAAGATACTGAAATAGAAAAAGAAGAAAACTTATTAGGATATATACAAGGTGGTGCATCTTTAACTTATACACCTACTTTTTATGAAGCAAAAGACGACTTTAATATTGTTTCTAAAAAATTTATATCAGAAGAACAGGTTACATTAAAGTCAGGAGTTATGACTTGGTGTGGTGAAACTTTACAAAAATTATCTTCAACAGCAAGAGTAGAAGAAGATAAGAGTACAAAAACAAGAACAGTTAAAGTTGGTGGAGCATCTAACTATGACAGAAAAAAATATATTATCCACTTTGTACATAAAGATGAAGCCGATGGAGATATAAGAGTTACTATTGTTGGTAGCAATGAAGCTGGATTTGAGTTAGCATTTGCCAAAGACAAAGAAACGGTTATAAATGCAGAGTTTAAAGCTCAACCTTGTGATAATGAGGGTACTTTAATTATTTTTAAAGAGGTAGATAAGACTATACCAGATGAGGAAGATGAGGAGGAAATTTAATGTTTGATTTAGGAAAGTTACAGCAAGAAAATTATAAAATAAAACTATTAGATGGAACTATATTAGAAATTCCTAAACCTAGTCAACTTTTATTAAGAAAGATGGTAAGTTTAGAAAATGTTGAAAATGTAGGAGAAGTGATATTAAAAGAAATATATACTCTTTTATATGAAATGTTTAACACTAATAAAAATGGTATTAAATATACACTAGAAGATATAGAAAAAATGCTTGATTTATCAACTGCTTTAATTGTAATAAAAGATTATATAAACTTTTCTTTTAATATTTTGGGGGAGTAACTATCCCCCAACTGCCTTATGATAATATAGAAGATAATAAATTGCCTTATAATATAGAAACTTCAGAGATAAAGCTAATAAGCGATTATACAGGGCTAAACTTTTATGAGTGTTTAAAATTAGACTGTTATACTTATAAATTATTATTTAAAGATGCTTTTATATATAAAATGAACCAGACAGAACAAGGTAAAGAGTACCTTGAAGAATGTTATTATTTATCACAAACAAAGCCAGATTTAAACACTTTAAGGCAGAATTTTGGGGGTGGTTAATTGTTAGATTTAGGTACTTTATTTGCTAAAATAGAAATAGATAATAAAAATGCTACTAATAGTTTAGAGGAAATAAAAAGTGGTGCTAAAAGTTCAAGTGATGGAATTTTTAATTTAGGTGGAAGTATAAAAAGTCTTGCACTAAAGGCAGCATCTATAGCTAGCGTTACTATAGCTATAAAAAAAGTGGCAGATGCTATAACAACTTGCGTTAATCACGCTTTAGAGCTAGATAAGTCTTTAAATGGATTACAAGCAACAACTGGTGCGACAGATGAAGAAATGGCAGAATTAGGAACTTCTTTAAAAAATATATATGCTAATAATTATGGAGAAGATTTTGAAGATATAGCTAACTCTTTGGCAGAGGTTAAAACTCAAACAGGTCTAGCAGGAGAAGAACTGGAAAAAACAACAGAAAACGCACTAGCTATGAGAGATACCTTTGATATGGATGTAAAAGAGAGTATTAGAAGTGTCGATATGATGATGAAACAGTTTGGATTAACTTCAGATGAAGCATATAATCTTATAGCACAAGGGGCGCAAAATGGACTTAACAAAAATGATAACTTGCTAGATAGTATTAATGAATATTCTGTACATTTTAAACAATTAGGATTTAATGCAGAACAAATGTTTAATATGTTTAGTAATGGTGCACAAAGTGGTATATTTGATATAGACAAATTAGGAGATGCTATAAAAGAGTTTGGTATACGAGCAAAAGATGGAAGTGATACAACAGTGTTGGCTTTTGAGGCATTAGGATTAAATGCTGAAAAGTTACAACGACAATTTGCACAAGGTGGACAAGAAGCTAATAACGCATTTAAAGAAGTTATGACTGCTTTAAATGAAGTTGGGGATGATGTTGTACAAAATACAGCAGGGGTTAATCTTTTTGGCACTATGTGGGAAGATTTAGGAGCAGATGCTGTAAAAGCACTATCTAATACTAACGGCGCTATTAATACAACAAATGATAATTTAGAAAATATTAAGAAGATAAAATATGATGACTTTGGAAGTGCTATGGCGGGGATAGGAAGACAGTTAGAAGTAGGTATTATAATACCTATTGGAGAAAAAATATTACCTCTTTTAGAGGCATTTTCAAACTGGTTAAATGAAAAAATGCCTAAAATACAAGCAGTTTTTCAGGTTGTTTCAGAAACTATAGGTAAAGCTATTAGTTTTATTGTAGATGGAATTAAAAAATTTATAGATGCTTGCAATGACGCAAATACTAATGTAGGGGCTATATGGACTGCTATTAAAGAGGTTATTTCTTCAGTTGTAGACTATCTGAAGGCTGAATGGGAGGAGAATAGTGCAATAATAAAAAATTTTATCGAAGAGATAAAGACTATATGGGACTTATTTGGTGATGAAATATTAATGGTTATAAAAATACTTTGGGATAATATTTGCATTTTTATTGAAACAGCTTTAAATACTATAAAAAATATAATTGATATTGGAACAGCTTTGATAAAAAATGACTGGGGAGCTGTCTGGGAAAGTGTCAAAAAGCTATTTTCAGATATTTGGCAAGGTATTGTAGACCTTGTAAAAAGTTTTTTGGAAAATATCCATAATACAGCAGTTAAAAAAGCAAATATAGTAGCGGACAAATTAAAAGAAATATGGACTAATATAAAAAATGATATAAAAGAAAAATGGACAGAGATTTGTGACTGGTTTGATAAGAAAATAAATGAAATTGTAGACACTGTTAAGGGCATAAAAGATAAAATGTTTACTGCAGGTGAAGAAATATTTACAAGGCTTTGGGATGGTATAAAAGGTGTATGGGACAAAATATCTAGTTGGGTTAGTGATAAAGTTAGCTGGCTTATGGATAAAGTTAGCTTTTGGGACAATGAAAGTTCTAAAATGGATAGTTATAATATAGACGGAAGGCATAGAACAGGATTAAGAAGTGTACCATTTGATAATTATAGTGCTATATTGCATAAAGGAGAAATGGTATTAACACAGCCAGAAGCAGAACGATATAGACAAGGAAAAACTAACATATCTAATCAAAATCCTACAATTATTCAAAACTTTTACAATGTTAAAGAACAAAAAACAGCTTTTCAAATGAAAAGAGAAATTAAAAATACAATAAAATCTTTAGGGATTAGTTAGGAGGTATATATGCTTATAACAAAAGATTTAATTATCACTTTTAAAAATGAGTTAGGAAGTGTAGACATATCTTTATTTTCAGAATACACCTTAACAGGATTTGAAGAAGAGTTACAAAACTCTATTACCAGCACAAAACAAACTTTGATTCACGGTACTACATATATATCTAATACATTAAATGAAAGATATATAACTATTAGTGGTGTTATAGAATGTAACAAATATAGTGAAGATTTAAGGTTAAAGCTAATAAGAATATTTAATCCCAACCTAAAAGGCAAGCTAATTTTACAAAAATCTAATAATTATTATAAAACAATAGATGTTTATGTAGAAAAAGTTATTGAACCTAAAGCCAATAAAGGTATCATTGAGTTTGAAATAAGCTTAATCGCACTAAGTCCTTTTTGGCAAGATGAGATTGTAACAGAATATTTAGCTTTGTTAAGTCCAACTTTAAAATTTCCTTTAAACATACCCCAAAAAAGAGGGATTACATTTGGTCGCAGACGTTCTATTTTAGAAAGTGAAGTAGACAATATAGGAGATATTGAAAGTGGATTTAAAGTTATATTTAAGGCTAAAGGTGGCAGCGTAAAATATCCTAAAGTTTATGATGTTTATACTAAGAAATTTATAAAAATTAACTATGAAATGGAAAAAGGAGATATTTTAGAAATAATAAATTATCCAGAGTTAAAAAAAGTTACTTTAAATGGAACAGAAAATGCTTTTAAATATTTAGATATTGAAAGCAATTTTTTTAATTTAAAAATAGGACATAACAAAATAGGATATATAGCAGAAGAAAATACAATAAATTTAGATGTTATTTTATGGTATTCTCCACGATATTTGGGGGTGTAAAATGGACTTTTATATATTTAAAGACTTTGAACTTTTAGGAGTATTAACAGGCTTTAATTTTATTAATTGGAGTAGAAGTTATAACAATGTAGGTAGCTTTGAGGTAGAGTTAATATTTAGCAATGAATATTTTGAACTATTAAATATAGGGAATTATATTTATAAAAAGGATACAAATGAAACTTGTATAATATTAGAAAGATATGTACATACAACAGAAAATGGAGAGGTCATATTAATTGTAAAAGGAAATAGCTTAAGTCATTTTTTAAGTTATAGAATATTTAGTTATACAGGCAATATATCTTTATATGACTTTATAAATAAGATTATAAATGAAAACTTTATAAACCCTACTATATCAAACAGAAAAATAGATAACTTTAAAATAAAATCTTTGCCAGAAGATTTAAAACATATAAATTTATCTTTAGATTATAAAAATGAAGAAGTTTTAAAAGCTATTTCAGAACAATTAGAAATTGTTAATTTTGGATTTAAAATAAATTTTTTATTTAAAGAGCAAATATTTGAGTTTGAAGTATATGAGGGTAATAAAAGTAATGCTATATTTTCATTTGAGTTTAATAATATTTCAGAACAAGAATATTATGAAGATTTGGAAAATGAAAAAAATATTACTATCCTTGAAAATGGAGGTTATTCTAACAACAATTTTAAAGGTTTAGAGAGAAAAGAAACAGCTTCTGAAATAAAAAAGTTAGATAAAAATATAGAGTTTGTTATTATTGATAGTTCAGAACAGTATAAATATTTGTTAGATTGGGACTTAGGAGATATAGTAACAACAAGAAATAGTCTTTTAAATATGTGGTTTGAAAAAAATATAGTAGGTATAGAAGAATTTACAGAACCTACTGGCAAATATTTAACAGTAATATTTAATTAAAGGTGGTGTATATATGGATAATACAGAATTAAGTTTTCCATTTGATTCAGTTTTAGATGAAAATGGTCAAGATGATAGACTTTATTATTCTGGGGATTTTGCTACATACTTTGCCAATTTTATAAGCAATGGAGTTTATCCTAATCCTAGTACAGGATTAAAAATAGAAAGTATTAACGGATTAGTAATAAAAGCAAAGGCTGGTAGTGGATTTATAAATGGTTATGGATATGTTTTAAGTGAAGATTTAGAAATAACATTAAATACGGCTAATGCCTCCTACACAAGAAAAGATATAGTTGTTTTAAGGCTTGATTTAGTTAATAGATATATAAAAATATATGTAAAAGAAGGAATACCTAGTGCAAGTCCACAAGTACCTACTATAACTAGAAATGATGATACTTATGAACTAAAACTTGCAGAAATAACTATAAAATCAGCAACTCAAGCTATAACACAGGCAGATATATTAGACACAAGACTTGATAATAATGTATGTGGTATTGTTTCTGCCGTTGTAAAAACAGTTGATACAACTCAACTTTTTAACCAATATGAAACTTACTTAAATCAAAAAATAGAAGAATGGAAAAAGATACAACATCAACAAGGTAATGAATTTAACAATCAAATGACAGAAATAGAAAACTGGTACACAGAGGTTAAAGTTGACATAACAAAGTTACAAAGTTTTGATTTTGATAATCTAGCAGAATTAAAAGGCACTACTAAAACTACAAAGTTTTTAGAAAGTGGAAATATAGAAGAAAAAATATTTATAACAGCAGACAATACAAAAGTAGCAGATAGAGTTACTGCTTTTTTATCTAATGGAGATATACAAGTGGATACTAAGGTTTATGAAAGAAATGGTGTTGATATAATGAAACAAGTTAGTGTCCTTACTAAGTTTAATAGTGATGGAAGCATATCGGAGGTGGTTAGTTAATGAGTTGGAGCGAAGTTAAAAAAATAAATGGTGATATGAAAAAAAGTCTGGATACTTTAATAAAAGAACAGTTTAGTGATAATTTTGGGAGTTCTGGAGATATAAACTATATAAAAAGCACTCAATTAGGTACTAATTTGAACAATTTATTAAGTGGTTCTTCTAGCCAAACCATTGATTTTAACAATAAACCATTAGTTGATAAGATAAACTATTTATTATTAAATACTAATACTATTAAGTACGTTAGTTCTGATTCTTCAATTTTATCATCTTACCTATCAGAAAAAAGGACTTCAGGCGGTATAGGAAACCATGAAAGATATACAAATATTTTGAGCTATACATTTTTAAATAGCGGAGTTGTTAAAATAAGTGTTGATATAAAAAAAGATTGGGCTAGAGATGACTCAGCAGAAGATGACTGTGGAGGTATTTCAATATCTAAAAATTCAGAATCAGAAAAAAACTTTATAATAAAATTAACTGGATCTAGTGAAACATTAACATACCTAAATAAAACAGCTATTTTAAATGTAACAAGAGGAGAGACTTTAAATTTTTATTTACAATCAAATACTGTGGGAGGATATTATTGTAAAAACTTTAAAATACTTGGAGAACTGCAATTTATTAATCCATATAAAAAATAAGGAGGTAAATATGATATATTTATTGTTAGATAATAAAAATATAGCTTTTGCTTTAGTATATGAAAAGCCACCAGAAGATATAAAACATATAGAGATAGAAACAGAAGAAGAGGCTTTACAATATTTAGGTAAAATATGGACAGAGACGGAGTTTATAGAGCCTTTAACAGAAGAAGAACAAGAAAGATTAAATATTAAATGTGAAATTGAATATATAAAATGTTTAATGGAGTTAAATAGTGGTATTTAACTCTTTTTTATAATTAAAACATTTATTTGAAAGGAGGTGATAATGTGTATAATGTATGTAAAAAACTTATTTTAACAGGTAACTATGACAAAGCCGATATGTCAAACAAACTAGACATTTATCTATTAAAAAATAGAATAACAGAAGAACAATATACTGAGCTAATAGATTTAATGAAATAGGTTGAAAAATAAAAAATATTGGTATATAATGTTAAATAGGGTAATTGCATAAGGTGGTTAGCCCCTCTTTCTTTACATAATAAAGAGGGGAGGTGTATATTATGACAACATACGAAGTATTATCAATAATAATACAAAGTAATATGTTAATAATAGCACTTCTTACTTACATAAAAAAGAAGCAAGAATAAAAAATAACCACCCTGTTGTGACCAGAGTGGTTTACTATTAAAAAACTACAATGGGGCTAACTACTTTGTGTAGTTGCCTTACCCTATATATAAAATATAACACATATTTTTAACTTTGTAAATATGTTTATAGATAATTTTATTTTAGGCATTTAAGGAAACTTAAGTGTCTTTTTTGTATTTAAGGAGGTTTATATAATGAAAAAAATTAATTGGAAAGACAGATGTAAAAATCCTATATTTTGGGTAAATGTATTATTGTCAGTGGCGACACCAATACTTGCATACTTTGGTATTAGTGGAAGTGACTTAACAAGTTGGGAAAGTTTATTTACTTTAATTTTAGACGCACTTAAAAATCCTTATGTAGTTGGACTTGTTTTAGTATCTTTATGGAATAATATTATTAATCCAGTGACAAAGGGTATTACAGACTAATATAAGTTTAATATTATGCTCCCGACATAATTTTCGGGAGCATATAAAGGAGGTAAATATGAGTAGAGATACAACTTTATTACACCCAGAGGTACAGGCTATAATACCTAAGTTTTTAAATGAATGTAAAAACAGAGGACTTATAGTTAAGACAACGGATACAGTAAGAACAAAACAAGAACAAAATGACTTATATGCACAAGGTAGAACAAAGCCAGGCAATATTGTAACGTGGGCTGAATATCCATACTCTAATCACAATTGGGGTATGGCATTTGATATATGTAGAAATGACGGTAAGGGTGCTTATAATGATAGTGATGGCTGGTTTAAAAAAGTAGGGCAAGTTGGTAAAAGTTTTGGTTTAGAATGGGGAGGAGATTGGAAAGGTACACCAGATAAGCCACACTTTGAATTAACTAAATACGGTGATACAAATACTCTAGTTAAAAAATATGGTACACCAGAAAACTTTAAAAAAACGTGGAAAGAGGTGGAAAGGTATATGTTTGTAGAAAGAAATTATAGTTATAACGGTAAAGTTAAATCTTTTAAGGTTATAAATGAAAATGGAGAAAACTATATAAAAGTACAAGATGTAACAGCACTTTTAAATAAAAATGTATCTTATGATAACAACACAAAAATAACTACTCTAGATGACGTGTTAAATAATGTTAGTGTAGAAGTTGGCAACAAAAAATCTACTGTTAAAGCTATTAATAGCGGTGGGTTTAACTTTGTAAAAGTAAGAGATATAGCTGACTTTTTAGGGTTTGAAACTGGATACAATGAAACTAATAATAGTGTGTTTTTTAAACTAAAAAATTCTATTATTGATAAACTTAAAATATTTAAAAAGTAGGTGTTAGTATGAATATTTTTGAAACAAAGATAAATTATATAATATCTACTATAACAGCTATATTATCGGCTATATTAGGGGATTTTTGGTTTTTATTTGTGTTTTTATTAGGACTTAATATTATAGACTATATAACAGGAATAATGAAAGCTAGATATTTAAAAAAAGAAAGTTCAAGGCGAGCATTGAAAGGCTTTATTAAAAAGTTTTTAATATGGTGTTTAGTAGCTATGGGATTTGGACTTGGGATAGCCTTTGAACAAATAGGTAAAGTAATAGGAATAAATTTACACATAATGATATCTATTGGTTGGTTTATCCTTGCACATTGTATAATAAATGAATTTAGAAGTATTTTAGAAAATATGGTGGAGCTTGACAAGGGATATTTAGTACCTAAATGGTTAATAAAAGGATTAGAGGTTACTAACAAGCTAATTGATAAAAATGTTGATAATGTGGTCAATAGTTTAGATGACAAAAAAGAAAAATAGGGAGAATTTGCTCCCTTTATTTTTTTGCTACTTTATGATATTATTTATAAAAATGATATAACTATTCTATTTATATCCTATAACAATATGGAGGACCAGATGGCGAATTAGGAGCAGCTTTACGTTATCTTAGTCAAAGATTTACTATGATAACGCCAGAGGCTAAAGCTATATTAAATGATATAGGTACAGAAGAATTAGCACGTTAAGTATATCATTAATTTTAATATACATAAAAATAAGAGATACTGTTTAAGTATCTCTTATTTAAGTTAATTATTATCTTTTATTTTCTATAATATTTGATATTATGCTTTTGCATCTTCCACATCCAGAGCCAGCTTTTGTAACTTCTTTAACTTTTTCAAAAGTATCAGCACCATTTTTAACAGCCTCTACAATTGTGTTTATTGATACATTTTTACATTTACAAGCATTTTGTAATAATGTTTCTACTTCTTCAAGTTCAGTATCATTTTCAATAACTATATCAGATATATTTTTAAGTTCTTCAACTGTTCTTGCTCCTTCTGCTTGGGCTTTTCTAACTTTTAAATATTTTGATCTTTCTAAAGCCATATTCATTCTCCTTAATATTAAATTTGTATTTTAAAATACAATTATAGTATAGTAAAATATTAAGATAAATGCAATAATTAATTTATTTTAAACATTTTTATCAAAATATCATTTATATTGCATTATTTTTTGTTTAAAATTATGTAAAATTAATTTAAGGTATAATATCTATTGTGGTACTTTTGGATATATTATTAATTCAAAATCTTCTAAATCATTATGCCACCTACAATTTTTATTTTTTCTATAAATAGAATAATCTATAACTTCTCTAAGCAAATTATTTTTGGTATTAATATCTTTTTCTTTATTGTATTTTTCTTTTAAATTTTCTAATTTATTTATAAAATTATTCATTTCAATAGGCTTTTGTATTGTATTAAATTTATAATAAGCGTTGTCTAGCTTTATATTTATATCATTCAACTTAATATTTAATATTTTTGAGCGTTCTAAAAATGTGTTAGTGTCATATACACCTTGTTCTAATAAATCGTGTAATTTGTTTAGTTGTAATTTTATTTTATTCTTTTCATTTTCCAAAGACTTAATTATTGTATTAAGTGTATTTTTTTCTTTATTAGAATTATTTTTATCTAAGTCTAATTTATAAGATATAATATATTCATCTATCATTTTAAATAATTTTTCTTCTACTATGTGTAAAGGAGAGCTTATATTATTACAAGCTACAACAGAGCACATTAAAGTATCTTTTTGTCCATTTTTATAAGGGCGTCTTACCATATTTCTTCCACAATATCCACATTTTATTATACTTGCAAGGGGGTTTTTAAGCCCTTTTTCTTTTTTTAATGGCACTATACTAGAGTTTTTCATTAAATTTGTAGCTTTTTCAAACTGTGTAGTACTAATAATAGGTTTATGAATTCCATTTACTAATATATAATCTTTTGCACGAGGTCTAGTCTTTTTTACATTACCATTAATAATTTTATTTACAGTAGCACGTTCATTCCATTTTATTTTACCTATATAAATAGGATTTTTTAATATAGTTTGTATAGTGCTAGTTACCCATACGTCACTTTTTACAGGTTTAATACCTAAACTATTTAAGTGATTAGCAATTTTTGATACACCTATATTTTTATTTGTATATAAATCAAAAATTAATTTAACTATTTCTGCTTGTTCTTTATTAATTTCTAATGTGTGATTTTTATCTATTTTCACTTTATTATATCCATAAGGAGCTATGCTACCAATATAATTACCCTCTTTAACAGAGGCAATTCTTCCACGTTGCAATCTTCTATTTATTACTTTGTATTCACGTCTTGCCATAAATAAACCAAACTCAAAATATTCCTCATCAAATTCATTATTTGGGTCATATATCTTATTTGGAGTTATTATTTTTGTATTAGAAAACTTAAATGTTTCTGCCGCTATACCTTGGTCTATTGTGTTACCACGAGCTAGACGTTCAACCTCCATAACTAACACACCCTCATAAACCCCATTAGATACGTCATTTAATAGATTTTGCATTTCTGGTCTTTTAGCTATTGTGTCGCCAGATACTATTTCTTTATATATTTTTGATATAGGTAAATTTTTATTTTTGGCTAGAGAGAGTAAAGTTTTTTCGTGTCTTAGTAATGTTTCTTGTTCGCCTAATTCTTCATCTTTTCGTGATTTTCTTAAATATATACAATATGACATTTTAACCCTCCTTTATAAAATTACTATAAGTATACTACAATTTATATGATAATTAAATAGATATATTGAAAAAGAAAATATATATTGACAATAGTGTTTAGTATGTTAATATTGAGTACAAACAAAGCTATTGACTAGCCGTAATCATAATTTAGACAAGCTCTTATGAGTACTAAAATCTTAAGGAACTTAGTTTTTTAAGTCCTTTTTTGAGTTTAAATTTATATAATATAAAAATATTGAAATTAAATATATTTTACATTATTTTATTAATCGCTAAAAATAATAAGGAGTGATTAATAATGTATAATGGTAAAAAATATGAGGAAATACTGGAGGTAGTTAATAAAATTTTAATAAAAGAAAATATAAAAGAATTACCTATAAAAGTCAGCAATATATGCAAGAATAATAATATTTTATTATGCTCATATAAGCAAGGTTATAGTATAATAAAAAAATTAGAAATAGAAGATAAATTATATAATAAAGGATTTACATTGTTAAAGAATGATGAGTATATTATATTTTATGATGAAAAACAAGACAGTCAATTAATAAGATTTGTTATAGCACACGAGCTAGGGCATATATTTTTAAATCATTTTAAAATAAAATTATCAAATAATAATATACATATTGTAGAAGAAGAGGCTAATATATTTGCTGTAAGTTTACTTATACCTATTTATATATTAGACAAAACATATATTAAAGAATTTAAAGATATATCAAAAATATGTGATATACCTTTAAATTTTTTGCAATTTATAAAATTAAAGCATAATAAAAATAAAATATATAATAATTTAAAAAAATATATAAATAACATTAGAAATCTAAGTCAATGTTATCTTTTTTTATTTCTTGAATTTTTTTATCAATTAAATTACTATTTTTTATATCAATAGTTTTATTTTCACCCCCAAAAGCAATAAGAGATACTTTATTATCTATATAGCTATCTATATAATTAATTAGTTTATCTTTTTGTTTAGAATTTAGCTTTTTTATTTTATCAAAAATTATTTCATCTTGAAAATTAATTGTATTTTTTATTCCACAAAGAGTATTTATATCACAATTTAATGCTTTAGAAAGTTTTAATAATATAGATATATGAGGGTCTTTAGTGATATTTGAACATATTTTATTTAAGGTTGAAAAGGGAACACCACTAATATTTGATAGTTCCTTTATAGTTAAATTTTTTTGTTTTCTTATTTTGTTAATATTTTCTACTATCATAAAAAGTCCTTTTTATTTTTAAGGTAATATAAATTTTATAAAAAGTCAAGTGTTGACAATAAATAAAAACAGAGTTACAATGTATAAAGATATTCCATTAATGGAATAATTTAAAGAGGTTATTTATGGATAGTTTTATAAGCTGGATAGGAGGCAAAAAATTATTAAGAGAACATATAGTGAGTATGTTTCCTACTAATTATGAGAAATACGTAGAAGTATTTGGTGGTGCTGGTTGGGTATTATTTCATAAAAAAGAAGAAAAAGAAGAGATTTATAATGATATGAATAGTAACCTTATAAATTTATTTAAAATAGTGAAATATCACCCAGATGCTTTTATTAAGGAGTTAGAGTTTTACTTAAATTCAAGGCAATTATTCAATGAAATAAAAGAAGATATAAACTTAAAAAGTTTAACTGATATACAAAAAGCTACTAGATTTTTTGTATTAATAAAAAATAGCTATGGTAGCAAAATGGGTACTTTTAGTGCTAATAAAAAAGATATGATAAAAGCGATAGATTATATAAAAGAGGTTAGCCAAAGGTTAAATAAAGTAATTATTGAAAATTTGGATTTTGAAAAGATTTTAAATAAATATGATAAAGAAAATACATTATTTTATTTAGACCCACCGTATTTTAAAACAGAAAGTTATTATAAAGACATAGAATTTAATGAACAAGACCATTTAAGGCTAAAAGAAGCTTTAAGTAGTATAAAAGGTAAATGGATATTATCTTATAATGACTGTCAATATATAAGAAATCTATACAAAGATTATAATATACAAGAAATAGAAAGACAAAATAATCTTAAAGCAAGATATGAAAATAATTCAAAGTATAAAGAATTAATAATAAAAAATTATTAATAGCATAATATATTTAAAATATATAAATAACATTAATAATTTATGAAAAAAATGTGTATATCATCAAAATATGTTGACAAATAAATGGAATATATATTATAATATATACATATAATATAAGCATAATACTTTATAGCGATTGCTAAAGTATTAATATATAGAGGAGTTTCGACAGGCGGTGCCGGAAACTCCTTTAGTTATGTAATTGATTAGTCAGATCTAACACCTAAAGCTTTATGCAGACCTTTGTGTATTATAAAATATTCTTTATAATCTATTTTTATACCAGGGTTTCTATGCTTAAATAGTACACTTTGTTTTTTGTTTCTACTATTAGTTTGCAAGTGACCAATGTAACCAGATTCGAATAATCGAAGTAGTATATCCTTTATAATACTTTCATCTATCTTACTATTACTTTCTTTTAATAAATCTGAAAATTTATTATAGCTAAACTTATTATTACCTATTCTTTGAAATACTTGTTCTAGTTCTTGTATTAACTTATCATCTATAAAGCCACTTAGTTCATTTTTCATTTCGTGAATAAAATATTCAGAAGAATAATCCTTTAATGCTGTATTTATTTCTTTAAAAGTTAGGAGTGTACTTTCAGGAAATAAATATTGACATGTTAATAAGAATTGAAGAATATCTCTAGGTTTTATTAATGTATGTTCAAGTATATATTCCCAAGAGTCTCTCTCTTGTATTAAAGTTGGGAAAATTTTATCCCAATAAGTATCATACTTTTTATTTTTATCCGAAGATGATAATCTAAGCTCAACAAGTTTTTTTAAATCGTCTATTTTATCTGTCCATTTTAAGTATTCTGACCAATCTCTTTTGATTTTATTTAAATCAGGGTCTATTAATAGTGAAAATATATCTTGTCTAATAAATAGTATTATTTTTATAGGAGTTTTATTTTTTAAAAAATTTGTATTAAGATAATCAGTACTTCTTATCAAACTAGTTAATATTTGAATATGATCTCTTTTAAATCTAAGAATATCATCAAGACCATCTAAAAGTATTTTTAAGTTCCTATCATTAAAATCTATATATGATAGAGCTTCTAGCATATTATCAATAGAATGTTTAATTAATGTAGAATATTCAAATTTTTCATCTTCATTGAGAAGTTCAAACTGTAATTCAAGTCCTTTTCCTAATTTAAAAGATTTAAGTTTTTTTACAATCTCTTTAGATTTCAATTCAAGTCCTAAGCCATTTTTTTCTAAGTGATTTATTACATCATTTACTTGAGGTATTTCAGTTATTTGCATATCACAATATATTACTTTATATATCATATGTAGTAATAGAAAATCCCAAGGATCCTTGAATTGTTTACCACCTTTAAAATTAGAGTCGACACTAGTTTTAAAAAATAAGCTAAAATCAAAATCATTAAGCTCGAGAGAAGAAACGTACATTTTAGGGTTGTTTTCAGTTTCGAGTTGTATTTTAGCATTATAAGCAGATTTACCAACACCTTTTGTCCCTAAAAGTATATATTTATCTCCATCAAGTAATTTTCCTAAAATATTATTATTGTCATAAAAACAATTAATTAAAATCTCAGGTTTTCTTAAAAGTTCATTTTTGGCATCAGAAAATCCTAAATTAAAATCTTTTAATTTCATTTATTAATTTGACCTCCTTATCATATATAGTAATAAAATTGTATATATATATACATTATATATAATTTTGTAGTATTTTACAATATATAAAAATAAAAGCTACTATTAATTTAGTAGCCTTTACAAATTATTATTTTCATTATTAAAATTTTTAATATTTAAGTTAGCCTGTTCTTGATTTAATTCTTTTGTTTCATTATCTCCACCAAAGCCAATAAGTTTTAATTGAGTTTTATTATTTAAGTTATTGTTATCATCTTTAGATATTTCATCAAGTAAATTAGTAAAAAATCTTTCAAAAGCAAGTCTATCATTTTTGTCTAAATTAAGATAAGAATTGACAATCTTTTTAGATAAAGAACTTAAATTAAATTCTTTTTCTATCAAATCAATTAAAGGTTCATTATCTTTTTCAATAAAAATAGGTTCTGTTCCATTACGGAGCCATTCTTCATTTATATTAAATATTTGACAGATTAGTTTTAAATTACTATCTGTTAGTTTATTTTTTCCACTTTCAATATCATTAATTGTAGATTGTTTTAAACCAATTTTTTCTCCAAACTTTTTTTGAGATAAATTTAATATATTTTTTCTAAAAAATCTAACCCTATTATTCATTTATACACCTCCTTTTTTAATATTATAACCGTATAACGATAAAAAAGCAATAAAAATTTAAAAAACATATTGACTTTTAATAGAATAACGGTTATAATACAAATAACAATAATCAAAAAACGGTTAAAGATTATTGTATAGAGTGTACATTGAAAATTGTATATTACAAAAAGAGGCTTTAATAAAGAAAAACCACCCAAAAGGGTGGCTGAATTGTTAATGTATAATCTAATTTCTTATTTTACTATTGAATATAGGACAACAATCATCAGGGTCGTTAAAATTGTGGCTTAAAGGGCAATCAATACAATTATCATAGTGCATATATTTACGACCTGATAAATTACCTAAATTATCATAGTAATGAATAGGTATTGTTCTATTCTCTTCAAAAATAGGACAATATCCAGGAAATAAGGAAACTTTTTCGAAGTCCATATGTACACCTCCTTTTCTTGTATATTTTCATACTCTAAAATGGCAGTTTTAGAGTATGAAAATATACAAGAAAAGGAATAAAATAACAATATGTACATTAAAACTAAATATTGAAAGGAGGATAAATTATGGAAAAAATAAAAACTCTAAATGATTTTAAATTACATGGTTGTAAAAATCGAGTGCATTATTGTACGGGTATTATTTATGACATAGATGAGGAATGTATATATGTTTTAGAAATGCTTATGAGGGGTAAATGGTTTCACAGTTGTGGCGAAAGATATAAACTAAAACATAATTTTACACAAGATGAAATTAATAAAATAGAGGCAGGCACATATATTTCATTTAGTGTAAAGCAGAGTACTGAATACATAGAATTTCAAAAAATAGGATTTAAAAAAGCTAAAGTAGGTCATTCACACGAAGAATGGTCGGTGTTTGAAATTTTAGGTTAATCAGTCAAAATATATATAAACAACCTAATAAGTTATTGATTATATATTGGAAAAAGAGGCTTTAACAAAGAAAAACCACTCGTGAGAGTGGCTTAGATAGACATTTATTCAGAAATTATAGATACTGAAAAATTTATACAGGTTTGATTCATAGAATCTTGATACTCTAATTCTTTTCTGATTTCTTCAAACTTTTGAATACTGTCTTTTAATTTTTCAAATGTTTGTTGCGGGAATTCTTGTTCACAATTTATACAACATAGTGAATTTTTATTTTTTAAATATTTAGTTTGTATTTCCATATTAGTATTACAGTTTCTGCAAAGAATGTTTATTTTCTTGATGTTCATATGCACACCTCCTTTTCTTGTATATTTCCATACTCTAAAAGGGCAGTTTTAAAATATGGATACTAAAATTATATAAGAAAAGGAATAAAAAGACAATTGTATACTGAAAAATGATAGGAGGTGTTTATTATGGAAAATAAAAAATTAACAGAGTTATTAGATAAAACTCAATTAAAAGTTATTGAGGGAATATTTAATTTAGATAAAAGTAGTGAAGATACAAAAATGTTTTTATTTAAAATAGACGGTTATTTAGAAAGTTTAAAAGATAGAAAAAATATAAAAAATGCATAAAAATATTAAATTAAACACATAGGACAAATTATACAACTAATAAATTTATAAAAAAGGAGTTGATATTATGGGTAGAGATTTAAGCAAGTATACATATGAACATTTTTTAAAAACAGGAAAGATAATAAAGGAATATTATGACGGTGCTACAAGGATAGTTATTTGTAGTAATTCTATACAACCATCACAGGGCAAGGAAAAAAGAATATTAATAGACCCTGAAACAAAAAAAGTAAGGATAGAATTTTAATAAGCCTTAGGGCTTATATAGCAGGACAAGCCATAAAAGGAGAGGAAGTGAAAAAGTGGAAGAAGAATTCAAGAAAATGGAAATAGAAGTAACAAAATGGTTTTTAAAAAACTATGATGCAGATTTTAGTTTAACAGGGTTTAAATATATAACATATATTTTAACAAAAAGGCTTTTAGGTGAATGGGGACAAGGTAATATGGAAGTACAATATTTAAAGACAAGTGAACACTTTGGAACAAGTATCAGTAAAACAGAAAGAAATATAAGATATTTTATTTCTACTTGCGAAAGTAAACACACATCAAATTCAAAATTTTTAGCTAGAATTTATTATTTAATAAAAATATATTTAGATGAAAAATAATGGAGTTAATTATGTTAAAGATATTTAAGATAATACAAAATATAGAGATAAAGCTAAAAAATAAAATAGGTTATAGACATACATATATTTTATTATTTATAGGAGTAATATGTTGCTACTATTTAGGATATATAATAGGCAAAATTATTTTTTAATAAAAAAGTGGCTTAAAAAAGCCACAAACACTATCTTGTTTTTAATTATAAAATAAAAATATATAAAAATCAAGTAAAAAATTTGAAAGGGTAAAGTAAATGTTATATACAAAAGACATTATTAAAAGCATAGTTAAAGGTATAAGACAAGAGATTGATAAAACAAGTTTTATTATTGTATTAAATGACAAAAAAGAAATGGCAGTAGAGGGAAGTCTTATATCATTTAATAAAAGATATATAAAAATAAAAAATAGAAGACACGGAATACATAGGATAGCTATAAGTGATATAAAAAACATAACTACACTTATTATGTAAGAGGTGATAAAATGAACAATTTTAAAATACAGCAAGCTGTATTAAAGTACATACATAAAGAAGGTAAAGCAGGGTATTGTGAGGCTACTAGCCATCAATTAAAACTAATAAATGCAGATGGAGAAATGATTACAGGGCAAGGTAATGACGGTTATTGGTTAGTTTTTGGAAAAAATGCCTACAGGATAGATGAAAATGACTTATACATAAACTTAGAAAGACTAAAAAAGATGGAAGACGAAAGTAAAATAACCAAAATAGAAAACATATTTAATACAGATGGATTTATGGGGAGTTTAAAGAGTTTAGATGAACCTCAAATATGTATAAAGTCAGAGGAGTCAACCTATGCAATGTTTTTATATGGCAAAGATAAATATTTTGTACAAGAAAAAGATTTAAAGGTTTTAGAAAATAATTATAAAGACTATGAATATAAACTGTGCAAAATAGAAGAGGAAGTATATATTTTAGCAATATCTATAAGTGGAGAAATAGTAGCCATATTTATGGATAATAAAGTAGAAGAAGTAGAGCTAATAGGAGGTAAGTATGAAGATGATTAGAATATTAGATTATGTTTTTAAAGGAGTAGTTGTATTTTTTATATATTTTATATTAAGCTGTTTGAAAGATTTAAACAAAAAAATAAATAAAAGAGGTTAAAAAATGAATGTTAATAAAATAAATGGAATAAACAAATTTGGTAAACAATTTAACAGGTTACAGTTAAGAGGAAAGCAGAACCAATATATTAAAATATATTTTTATAGAGGTATATTTTATTTTAAACATTATATTATAAACGGTGAAAAACAACAGTTAAGATTTGAGGTTGTATGTAAAAAAGAAAATGAACAAAAAGCCTTTAATAAAATATTTGAATATATAGAGACTTTAAGAAATGAATAATAATTTTATAGACATCTTAAAAGAGGCTTTATACATAAATGAAAATACTGACCATAACATAGTTTTAGAATTTCATAAACAAAAGATAGAGTTTAGACATTATACAAAAGATGATATTTTAAAAAATAGAATTTATGGACATTTAAAAAAATACATAATATTTAAGTATGAAGATATAGAAAAAATAGAACAAGTGAAAGAATATTTACTAGGAATCAATTTTTTTTGATACAAAGTATCAAAAAAACAGCTATTCCTATTATTCTTCTTCAATAATGTGGTAATTTTATAAATTCCCACGAATTAAAACAAAAACCCGTTTATAAATTTTATATTGAATAATAAAGTCATAGCTTAATTGAAATTAATAAAAAAGGCTAACACATAAAAATATGTTAGCCAAAATGATTAAACCGTAAAAGTATAATCAACTCCAACCAAGTAGATTATATCACTTTTACGGTTTAATTTCAATATTTTTTTAAGCCTTTAAATAGGTTTTAGGGGCTAGTATAGAGTATTAACAACTCAGCTAAAGAAAAAATAAAAGTAAAGGGTAAATGATTATGATATATAAAGAAAAGAAAATACATTGTGGTAAATATTTAGAAATAGATATTATACCTAGTTTTGCAAAAAAGACCAAAGATATAAATAAAACAAAAAGACTTATGTCATTAGAAAAACAAAAAATATTAAATGATAAAAATTCAAAAAGAAAATTACATCAAGTTATACTTAATAATTTTGATAGTAGTTGTTTTCATTTATCATTAACATATAGTGATGATTATTTACCTAAAACAGAAGAAGAGGCTACAAAGGTTGTTAATAATTACATAAGAAGAGTAAAAACAAAAATAAAAAAGAGCAATAAAGAATTTAAGTATGTCTTAATAACAGAAACTAAAGGGAAAGAGGGAGAGAATGTAAGAATACACCATCATATGATAGTTAATAATGTATTATCAAGAGATGAATATGAAGATTTATGGGCAGTAGGTAGAGGCAAGAATAGAAAGCCAATAGGATATATAAATGCTGACAGATTACAATTCAATGAAGAAGGTGTTAAAGAGTTAGTTAATTATATATGTAAAAATACAAATAATAAACATAGTAAAAAATGGACAGGTTCTCAAAATTTAAAAAGACCTTATATAGAAGAAAAAGCCATAATATTAAGTCATAATAAAATAAGACAGTTTAATATTGTAAATGAAAAAGAATATTGGGAAAATAAAGTAAAAGGATATAGATTTATAAAATCGGAAATTAAATATAATGAAATAGTTGGCAAATACTACATATATCTAAATATGATAAAAAAGGAGTAGTTTATGAACATAAAGGATAGAGAAGTTTTAATAAACTATATAAATTTAAGATTGGACATATTAATGCAAGGTTTAGAAGAAATAGATTTAATATATATTTGTAGATATATAAATTTAATATTAAAATCCTATAATATGACAATAGAAGATATGAAAGCAGATATAAAAGCAGAATTTAACTATAACATAGAAGTAGATGTTATAAAAAAGGTTTCAAATATAGAAAGAGAGGTAACGGGTTATAGATAGAAGCATAGTTAGTAAAATAAACAATATACAAGGAAATTATTTAGAGGCACTTATAAACGCAGGTTGTAAATATTATGAAGATGAAAATATAGCAAAAATAATAAAATGTTATGAGCCTTTTAGAGTTTTAAAAAAAGAGCCACAAGGAAGATTTAAAGGACAGTTTATAAATAACGCACAACCAGACTATTTTGGTATAAATCTAAAGACAGGACAAAGCATAGTATTTGAGGCAAAGTATACAATAGATAACAAATTTAAAAAAAGTGTTATATCTAAAGGACAATATAAAACACTTGATATTTATTATAATGCTGGAGCTTATGTTGGAGTATGTGCTTGTTTAGATAAAGATTATTATTTTATACCATTTAAAGAAATAAAAGAGGCTAAACAAAATAGAGGTAGAGAGTATTTATTAAAAGAAGAACTAGAACAATATAAGTTAGATTTTTATAAAGGTGCTTTATTATTTTTAGGTTAATAAGAACCAAAAATGAAACAAAGCAAACTACAACGTATTAAAAGTATTTTAGAAAATAAAAATATACGGTGTTAAGATAGATTTAATAGAGGAATAATTGCAACAATTGCAATAGTTGGTTAAGCTTAAATATAATAATCCTTTAGTTGTATATTTTAAAAATGGAGAAGTAGCAAGGCGAGCAATAGAAGAAGTAATTAAGCCATTTTGTAAAGAAAATCCTAATAGATTTCAAAAAAATAAGGAGAACTTATGAAAGACAAATATAAGGACATAAAAAGATACCTAAACAGAGCTTATCGATTAACACAAACAAAGGATAAGCTAGAAAGGGAATACGAGAAAAAGCAGAAAGAAGTAGGAAATATAAGTGTGAGTAATTCGGAGATAAAAAGTAATAAGATTGTATCTAATGTTGAAAATAAAGCCATAGAATTGATTAGTCTTAAAAACAATATAGATTTACATAATATAAAAATAGAGGAGATTAAAAAAGAAATTTCTTGTATTATTAGTAAGTTTGAAGATGAAAACTTAAGAGATTTATTAAGGCTTAGATATTTAGAGTTTAGGAAGTGGGAGGATATAGCATATATTTTACACTATAGCGATAAGCATATTTTTAAAAAATATAATGAAGCATTAAAGGAAGTTGAGAAAATTTTGATGAGTACTTGACATATAAAAAAATATGTAATATTATATTTATACAGAGATATGTTGTTCATTGAAACACAAAAAGCATAGGAGTGCCATTCCTATGCTTTTCTTATGTAGTAGGCTATTCGTTGTCGTCATTGTTTCTATTATCTAGCCACTTACATATGTAATATGCAACTACATTTGCAATAATAGAAATTAATAGATCAGATATGTTATTCATTAAAACACCTCCCTTCTGTTGCCAGAATGGGAGCGACAACATAAATATTATAACTTAAAATTAAAAGTTCTTCAATAAAAAGATGATACCTAATGATACCTTTGAATGTGATATTATGTTATTGTAGAAATTATATCTACAGCCTTACTTCTTTATATAAATTGTATATTATTCATAAAAAGCTAGATTTATTCTAGCTTTTTTTATGTCTAAAATTAGAAAAGGTGGTTGGCATATGGATAAAGAAAGAAAGTTTTTTCAAGCCTTATTGAAAGAGTATTATGATACTAAAAGAAAAATAAATTTTTTAAATGATAAAATCTTAAATTATGAAAAAAAGAGAAATAATAGAGAAGAAGTGCCAGAAGAGGTTTTAAAGTGTGAAAAGCAATTAATAGAAGAATACAAAAACAAAATTAAAGTGTATGTTTTTATAAATACTATTTTAGAACTTGATTTTCCTGACGTAAAAAAGATACTTGATGATAGATATTTACGTAATAAAAGTTGGCAGTCTGTTGCAATGAATAATTATATATCATTAAGGCATTGTTATAATATTGAAAATAAAGTATTAAAAGGAATAAAAAAGGAGTTTTTAAAATTTAATGCTATACAAGAGATGTAGTAGATGTGGTAATAGATTAGAATATAACACTATATGTGGTTGTAAAGCTAAGTATAAGACCAATAGCGATAATTACAAAAATGATAAGGAAAGAAAATTTTATAAATCAAAGGCTTGGCAAGATACAACAAATATTATTAAAAATAGATTTATATATTTAGATATATATAGCTATTACATTTTAGGAAAAATTGAAAAAGGTGAAGTTGTACATCACATAGTAAGTTTAAATGAGGACTGGAGCAAAAGGTTATGTTTATCTAATTTAATCTATTTAACAGAGAAAAATCACAGAAAAATACACAACTTGATGAAGAAAAGTATTAAAGATAAAGAAGATGTACAACAATTATTATTTTCTCTTATAAAAAGATTTAAAACAGATTTTTAGCAGGGTAGGGGGTAAAAATAAAATATTGGTCAAAAACACTAGACCGCACCCCTACCTTTGTGTACGCAAAACTCCCAATACGTGAAAAAAAGTCGGTAAAAATATAAAAAAGGTGGTGGTTATATAGGTAGACCAAGAAAATTAGCAAGTATGCAATCTAAACACCTTACAAAAGAAGAAATTGAACAAAAAGAAGAACAAGAAAACCTTATAATTGTTGGTAGAGAAGATTTACAAAAGCCACCTAGTTGGCTTATAGATATTAGAGCCAAAAAAGAGTTTGAACGTATAGTTAAAAACTTTGAAAATATAGAGGTAATAGGCAATTTAGACTTAAACAACATTGCAGGTTATTGTAATGCTTATTCTATGTATATAAAAGCTACACAAGAGTTTAAAAAAGCTAAAGATTTAATAATAACTAAGCAGATGACAAACGGTGCTTATACTGAAATACCAAACCCAATAATAAAAATTCAAAGGCAATGTGCTGAAGAAATGAGAAAGTTTGCAAGTTTATGTGGTTTAACTATTGATAGTAGACTTAAATTAGCAGTACAAAAAACCACTAAGGAAAGGCAGGATATAGAAGATGACTTTGGAGATATTTAACCAGTTAATAGAATATGCTAATGATTGTATTAATGGTATTATAGTTAGTGGGAATAAGCATAAGTTGGCTTGCAAAAGATTTTTAAAAGACATTAACAGAATAGAAAGTGATGACACTTTCTTTTTTTATTGGGACGAAGAAGAGGCTAGGAAGATAGTTAAATGGTTTAGCTATCTTAGGCATAGTAAAGGGGTACTTGCAGGGCAACCTATTGAATTGACTATGTGGCAAAAATTCGTTTTATGTCAAATATACGGCTGGAGAGATAAAAAAACAGGTTATAAACGATTTAAAAATGCTTTTATAATGGTTGGTAGGAAAAATGCCAAGTCTCAAATGGAAGCAGGGTGTATATTATATGAAATGTCTACGCAAAGCACTAAAAATAAAGAAATTTATGAGTGTTACTGTGCAGGGGTTAAAAAAGACCAATCTAAAATTATATTTAATGAATGTATAAATCTTTTAAGAGGCAGTCCTTTAGGCAAAAAGTTTAAAATAACTAAGACAGAAATATTACACAAAAAGACAGGTAGTTTTTTAAAGCCACTTAATAAAGAAGATGGTCAAAAGGGAGACGGAACAAATCCTGCCGTTTTGGTCATAGATGAATACCACCAACACCCAACAACTGAATTTTATGACTTATTTTTAGGTTCTAACGTGAAAGAGGGTATTTGTATGATTATAACAACAGCAGGAGTAAATCTTAATGCTCCTTGTTATACTCAAGAGTTTAAATATTGTGTTGAAATACTTGAGGGTATATCACAAAATGATAAATATTTTGCAGACATTTTAGACATAGATAAAGAAGATGATATAACAGACCCTAAAATATGGGAAAAGGCAAACCCTATAAGGTGTAGCTATCAAAATGGGAGAGAAGATTTACAGGCGTATTTTAAAGTAGCTAAAGATATACCAGAAAAGATGAACACATTTAAAACAAAATGCTTAAATTTATGGGTACAAGCAGGGGAAAACAGATATATTAATATGGCTAAGTGGAAAAGTTGTACAGTAGACTATATGGATATAGATATAACTAATAAGGCAGTATACATAGGTTTTGATATGTCGGCAAAAATAGACTTAACGTCAGTTAGTTTTATTATACCTATAACCATTGATAGCATAAGAAAATATATACTTTTTAGCCACTCATTTATACCAAATACAGAAAAATTAAGGGAAAGAATAATAAAAGATAAACAACCTTATGATTTATGGGTAGAAAGAGGCTACATAACTATAACAAATACACCAGTTGTTGACCAAGACGTTGTACTTAAATATGTAGAAGATTTTTGTAATAAAAAAGGTTTAAATATAGAGTGTTTATGTTTTGATATGCACAACGCATCTAAATTAATGCTTGAATGTAGTGAAAAAGGATATGTAGTAGAAGAAGTATATCAAAGCCATAAATCGCTAAATGAAAGTACAAGTGGATTTAGAGAAGAAGTGTACAGTGGCAATATTATTTGTGAATATAACCCTGTACTTAACTATGCAATGGCTAATGCTATTGTAAAGACTAATAATGGGCTTATTAAAATAGACAAAGATAAAAGCACAAGCAGGGTAGACCCTGTAGACGCAACATTATGTGCCTTTAAACTTGCTTATTATCACAAAGAAGATAACTATATAGATGAGTATTTATCTATAATGGACAAGTTTTTAGAATAAGGTGTTTTAAAAATACTTGAAAGGAGGTGAAACTATTATAAAAAGAGTATTTAATAAAGTTTTAAATAAATTTGCTAATTCAAATCTAGAAAGAGATAGTCCAAATAATGAGGAAAATTGGCTTAAAATCTTTGAAAATGAAAAGGATTTATACAAAGAGGTTACATATTTTACTTGTTTAAAGCTATTATCAGAAACTTTGGCAAAAATGCCTTTAAAGCTTTATCAAAAAACAGATAAAGGGGTATTTATAGCAGATGATACAGACATAAGTTTTAAACTAAAATATAAGCCTAATAGCCTTATGACGCCAACTATGTTTTGGGCAACTATTGAAAATAACCGTAACCATTATGGGAATGCTTATGTATGGATAAGACACCAATATACTCCTAAAAAATATGGCGGAGATTTAAAGATAAAAGATTTTTGGATAATGGATAGTAATAGTGTTAATGTTTATGTATTAGAAGATGGACAATTAATGTACCAATATACAGATTGGATAACAAAACAAGTCTATTATTTCAATCAAGATGAGGTACTACATTTTAAAACAAGTGCTACTTTTGATGGTATAACAGGTAAGTCTGTAAGAGATATTTTAAAAGATACTATAAACACCAACCTATCAAGTCAACAATTTTTAAATGAACTTAATAAAAATGGAGTATCAGCGAGATTAACCTTAACAGTAGATACAGATATAGATGAGAAAAAAAAGTCTCAGGTTAAGAGAAGATTGGAGCAATTCACAAGTGGAATTAAAAATGCAGGTAAGGTTATACCTATACCAGCTGGTATGAGATTACAACCACTAGATGTCAAGTTGACGGATGCTCAATTTTTAGAAATAAGAAAATATACTGCCCTACAAATAGCTAGTGCCTTTGGTGTTAAGCCAGATATGATAAATGATTATTCAAAGTCAAGTTATAATTCGTCAGAAGCACAACAACTTAGTTTTTATATAGACGCATTACAGTTTATATTAAAGCAATATGAAGATGAAATAAACTATAAATTACTACTTAATAGAGAAATTAAAGAGGGATACTTTTTTAAGTTTAATGAAAAGGTACTTTTAAGAACAGACAGTGCTACACAAGCAGAAATGTTATCTAAACTTGTAAACAATGGTATATATACACCAAATGAGGCAAGACGTAAGCTAGACTTAAATGGTGTAGAACACGGAGATAGACTTATGATGAATGGTAATTACATACCAATAGAGCAAGTTGGAGAGCAATATAAAAAAGGTGGTGATACAAATTAAAAAGTATGATTTTAAAAATGAAAATAATAATATCGTAGGTTCTTTAGAACTAGAAAATAATAAGCTATACATCTATGGGGACATAGTAATGGATAGCTTTTTTAAATGCGAAGAAACGGAGGATATTTGTCCTAAAGATATTGTAGAATTTTTAAAAGAGCTAGAAAATAGTGAGGAAATAGAAATACATATTAATAGTGGTGGAGGTTCTGTTTTTGGGGGGCTTGCTATATATAACTTATTAAAGCAATATAAAGGTAAAAAGGTTGTATATATAGATGGTTTAGCTGGTAGTATAGCCAGTGTTATAGCTTTAGTAGGAGATGTTGTATACATTTATGAAAATAGTATGATGATGATACATAACCCTTTAACTGCTATATGTGGATATTACAATGCTAAAGATTTAAAAGAACAAATAACTGCTTTAGAAAATTGTAAAAAATCTATTTTAAGTGTATATATGGCAAATATTAATATAACTAAAATAATACCTGAGGAAGAAATTTCAAACTTAATGGACAATGAAACTTGGCTTGTAGGGGAAGAAATAGCAGAATATTTTAAAGCGTATATTTTGAAAGATAAAAATGAAATGGTAGCGTGTGTATCAAGCTACTTTGACAAATATAAAAATACACCTAAAAATATTATAAATACTCAAGATAAAGGTACAAAAAATACATTAGAACAAGAAAAACAACAAATTTTAAATGACCTAGAAAAAATATGTATAATTTAAGGAGGAATTTTAATGAACAAAGAAATAAAAGAACTAATCGACAGCATTAAAACTAAAAAACAAGAGGTTCAAAATCTTGTAAATGAAAATAAATTAACAGAGGCTAAAAAATCTAAAGAACAACTTATACAGTTACAGAACAAATTGGATATTTTGTATGATTTAGAAGAAGAAAAACAAGATATTGAAAACAGTATAAAAGATAAAGAACCTTTACATAACAATGAAAAAATGACAGAAGAAAATGCCTTTATAAATGCTATTAAAAATACTGCTTTAAAAAGACAAATACCTAATGAAGTTTTAAATACATTAAAAACAACAGAAGATGAGGGAATGTTAGTACCTCAAGATATTTCTACAAGTATAAGAGAGTTAAGAAGACAGACACAGTCTTTAGAAAACCTTGTAAATGTAGAAAAAGTGGATAAAACAGAGGGTAGTAGAATTGTAGAAAAAAATGCCGATATAGTAGGATTTGAGGCAGTAGACGAAGAAGCAGTTTTCCCAGATATGCCAAAGCCTGAATTTACAAAAATCCCTTACAAACTTAAAAAATTAGGAGGTATTTTAAAGGCTACACAAGAGTTTTATCAAGCTACTTTTTCATCTATTAAATCCTATATTGTAAAATGGATAGCTAAAAAGGGAATTACAACAAGGAATAATCTTATATTAAAAGCTATGGACAATAAAAAAGACGGTTCAAAAGTAACTATTACAGATATAGATAGCTTAAAAGATATAATTAACACTAAATTAGACCCTGCTATTTTAGATGGTACACAAATAATCACAAATCAAGACGGCTTTAACTGGTTAGATAAAATAAAAGATGAAAATGGTAAATATATTTTACAACCTGATATAACACAAAAATTTAAACATTTACTTTTTGGTCAATATCCTGTTATTGTGTTTTCTAATAAGCAAATAAAAACTAATACAAATAAAGCGCCATTTTATATTGGTAACTTAAAAGAGTTTATTACATTATTTGATTATGAAAAGTTGTTTATTGAAATGTCTAGTGAAGCAGGTAGCTTATGGGAAAAGGATATGATAGGTATTAAGGTTAGAGAAAGACTTGACGTACAAGTAATAGATGAAAATGCTTTAGTTAAAGGAGAGGTTGATATAACTTCTCCTATGGCATTTACTGTAGATGATAGCTTACAAAAACAAAATAAAGCCCTTGTATCTAAAAATGAAGAATTAGAACAAGAAAAAATCACTCTAGAGCAAGAAAAGACTGCCTTAGAAAAAGAAAAGGCTAAATTAGAAAAAGAAGTAGATAAATTAAAAGCAGGTAAATAATTATGGTCTTTCAAGAGGAATTAACAGAAATAAAGGACTATTTAAGGGTCGACTTTGACGATGATGATAGCCTTTTAAACACAATAATATTAGCTGGTAAAGAATATATAATAAATGCTATTGGATATGTAGATATGAGTAAAGCTAGTTTTAAAGTTTTATTATATACTATATGTGCTGACCTTTATGAGAGAAGGTCTTATTTAATTGATAAGGCGATACAAACTAATAAAATAATAAACAGCTTAATATTACAATTACAGCTGGCAAAGGAAGATTAATATGTTATTAGAAAAGTTAGACAAAAAAGTTGAAGTGTATGAAAAGCAAGAAGTAAGAAATGATTTAGGTCAAATAGAATATAAATATTATCTATTAAAAAAGGTGTGGGCAAATATAATGCCCACCTCTACTAAAGTGTCAAGTTATATAGCAGAAACAGACGTAGCAGAGTACACTTTTAAATTTATTTTAAGAGAAAATAGTATAAAAAATCTAACTAGAGATATGTATTTTATCTACAAAAATCAAAGGTATAATATAGAATACTTTGTTCCTAATTTTAAAAATAGAGATAGAGTAGAAATTATATGTAAATTGGTGGTGAGATAATGAGTAATGGACTTTTTGTAACTAATATAACAAATGAATTATTTAAAACAGATGATAAAGACACTTCTAAAGCAATAAAAAAGTTTTTAAATAAGCAAGGGAATAAGGGTAAAAAAATAACCCTTAATATTGCTAATTCAAAGGTTAAAAAGGTTACAGGTAGATACCATAAAAGTATAAAAAAGGGTAAAGTCTATAAAGATGATGATAATATATGGGGTGTTAGGATATATAGCAATGCACCTCATTCCCACCTAATAGAAGATGGACACAATGTAGTAAGAGGTGGTAAAGTTATAGGAAAAGTAAAAGGTAAAAAAGTATTATCTAAATTTGAAAAAGACTATGCTAAAAAATTTTACAAAGACTGTGAGAACCTTGTAGATGAATTATTAGAGGACGGTTTTAGTTGGTAATGATACAAAAAATTATAAAAGTACTTACAGAAATATTAGAAAATGAATTTACAGGTGTAGAAGTTTATAGCACAGATATAGAGGCAGGGTATAAATCGCCTTGCTTTTTTATTATGTGTAATAGCGTTAAAACAGAAAAATTAAGTAGTAAAATAGATACTTTATATATAAATTTAGACGTTTTATATGCTTGTGAAGATAGAAAAATTAATCAAAAAGAGTGTTTTGAAATATCAGAAAAGCTAAGAAATATATTTTTAGAAAAGCCTATAAAAATAGATGATAATATAGCTTTTCAAATTTTTGAAAATAGTATAGATATAGAGGCTAACTATATATCTATTACCTTTGATATAGAAATAAATCTTATAAAAGATACAGAAGAAGATTTAAGCTATATGGAAGATGTAAGTATAAAATAAAAGGAGTGATAAAATGGCAATAGGATTACCTAATGTACAAGTAATATTTAAAGGACTTGCAAATACAGCAGTTGTTAGAAGTAGTAGGGGTGTTGCGTGCCTTATTTTAAAGGACAATACAGGATTAGAGGTATTAGCATCTAAAACTAAAAAAGAAAAATCTACAGAAGAAGATATAAAGGTAATGTCTGTTATAGAACAAGATAAGATTGTTAAAGAATACAAAGGCTTTACAGAGGTAGAAAGTGCAGATTATACAACAGAAAACTATAAAATAATAGAAGATGTATTTTTAACAGACATAGCTAAATTGTTTGTTATAAAAATACCTAATGACAAGAGTTTTGAGGATATAAAACCTTTTATAAATAGGGAAATAAATTGGATAGCCTATATTGGAGAAACGGCAGACGAACAGAAAAAACTTGCCGACTTTGTAAAACTTGAAAACAAAACAAGGACAAAGAGATTAAAAGCTATTTGTTATAACTTACAAGAGGCAGCAGCAGATGATATACACATAGTTAATTTTGTTAATGAAAGTGTTACCAAAGCAGATGGAACAAGTCTTGTAGGTTATAAATATTTAGGTAGGCTTTTAGGTGTTTTAGCAGGTTGTGGAATGGATATGTCTGTTACATATACTATTTTATCCGATTTAAAAGGTGTAGAAGAAATAGGAGACACAGAGGCTATAAATGAGGCTATTGGCAAAGGTAAATTTGTACTTATAAATGATGATGATGGTGTACGTATAGCAAGAGGAGTAAACTCATTACAAACAAATGACAAAGAACATACTGAAGATATGAAGTATATTACCATTGTTGAGGCTATGGACTTAATGTATGAAGATATTGTCAATACATTTAAACAGGTGTATCTTGGTCAGTTTAAAAACTCTTATGACAATCAAGTTTTATTTATGAGTGCTATTAATTCATATTTTAGAGATTTAGCCAAAGAGGAAATATTAGACCCTAATTATAACAATACAACCTTTGTAGATGTGGAAAAGCAACGTGAAATATGGATTAGTAATGGTAAGGTTGAGGCTCAAAACTGGAGTGACATTGAGGTTAAAAATAACACGTTTAGAACAAATGTGTATTTACAATCTAATGTTAAATTCTTAAATGCTATGGAAGATTTATTATTTATTGTAAATATGTAAGGGGGTTTAAAATATGCAAAAATTACGTTCACAAAATGTTATAACTGGTACTTTTGGGTCAGTATGGGTAAATGATGAAGAGTGGCTACACGTTACTAAATTTGAGGCAAAGGTAACAGGAGAATTTGAAGATATAAATATGGCTGGTAGACTTGGTGTTGGTAAAAAATATATGGGTTGGACAGGAGAGGGTACTATTACTGTAAATAAAGTAAATAGTACAGTCACTAAAATGCTTTCAGAGGCTTTTAAAAAAGGGATTATGCCTGAAATAAAAATAGTTGGTAAGTTAGCAGACCCAAACGTATTAGGTGCTGAACGAGTTGAAATATTAGAGGTAACTTTTAGTGAGTTTATGTTACTTAACTTTGAATTAAAAGCAAAAATGGAAGAAGAAATACCTTTTACGTTTGAAGATTATAACTTAATTGATACAATATAGGAGGAATATTATGGGAAAATTAACACTTGAGGCTTTATTAGATAGAAAAAGTAAACAGGATAAAATGGGGTTAGCTACATTTAATGTAGCTAGCCTTAATGCCGACATAGAAATAGTAAAAATGAAAACTAGAAAACTATGTGAAATAATGGATAAATATGACGTAGAACAGGATAAGATGACCACTAGCTATAATATGATGTGTGAGGTTATTTATAAATGTGTTCCTATGTTACAGGCAAAGGATTTGAAAGAAACATTAAATGTACCTACACCTTATGAAGTAGTTGGAGAATTATTTAACATTAACGAAATGGGACAAATAACAGACTATATTATGGAATTACACGGCATTACAGATAAAAAACAAATGCCTATTGATAATGAAATAAAAAACTAATAGAAACTGATGGCGAGTTTGCAATGTATAGTTATTTTGTAGCAAGGGGTCATCAGTTAGACTATCTATTAAATTTATCTTACACTGAAAAACTATTTTTTATGCAAACTATGGAAAGAGAACTAGAAATAGAGGCTAAAAAATGGGGTGCAGATAAAATATAAGTATATAAAGTTTTTAAAGAAAGGAGGTGTTTTATGGCTACAAATAAGGTTATACAAACTGTTTTAAGACTAAAAGATAACTTTTCAAAGCCTTTAAAGCAAGCTAAAGAAAATGTAAAAGAGTTTACAAGTGGTGCTAAAAAAAGTCAAGAACAATTTGCAAAAATAGTAAAAAAGACTGAAAACAGCATAACTAGAGATTTGAAAAAAATTAAAAATCAATTTAAGCAATTAGCAAGAGATATAACAAAATCTTTAGCTAGTATATCATATCGTGGTTTACAAAAGGGTATGGATATGCTTAAAAAGTTTAGCTTTTTAGGTGGTAGCTTAGGTGTAGCTAGTTTAGGAGCAGGTATATTTGAGGGTATGGACTATGAAAGCTACAGAGTACAATTAATAACTGCTACAAAAGATACCCAAAAAGCTACTCAATTAATGAAAGATGCTATCTCATTTGCCAATAAAACACCGTTTGAAACAGGGCAAATAATAGAGGCTACTTCAAAATTTGAGAGTATGGGCTTATCGGCTACTAAATGGCTTAGTATAACTGCTGATATGGCAGGTTCTACTTCTAAAGATATGATACAAGCAGTTGAGGCAGTTATAGATGCTGTAGCTAGTGGAGAGTTTGAAAGATTAAAAGAGTTTGGACTTAGCAAAAAAACTTTAGAAGATTTAGATACGTCAGGGCAAGTGTTTAATAATCAAGGGTCAGTTGTAGACCAGTTGGCACTTACAGAACTTTTATTTACTGAAATGGAAAAACGTTATAAAGGTGGTGCTGAAAGTTTATCTAAAACTACTAAAGGTATGTGGTCCACTGTTACTGGTGTGTTTAAAAACTCTATGGCTAAAATTGTTGGTGTAACAGACGAGGGAATGGTAAGAGCAGGGTCACTACTTGATAATTTTAGAAAAGTAATAGAAAAAGTGGCCAATAAAATGACGGCTTGGCAACAAGACGGAACTATTGAAAAAATATCGTCTAAGTTTGATAGTTTTCTATCTAAAGCCAAAGTTGTCTTTGGATATATAAGAGGGTTAATAGACGTTGTAAAACAAAAGTTTGCAGAGTGGCAGGCAGATGGAACTATTGATAATTTAAAAGAAAAACTTGGCAATATATTTAAAAATTTAATAGATTTTATACCCAAAGCTATTAGTTTTGTTGGTACTTTTTTAAATAGTTTAAGATGGATACTTCCTGTTATAGCAGGTATAGTAGCAGGTGTTAAAACTTGGGGAATAGTATCTAACATAACAGAGATAGCAGTAGGTTTATTGGCTAAAAAACAAGCTATATTAAATATAGCTGCTAATGTTTTTAATAAAGCTGCTTGGACTAATCCTTGGGTTTTAGTTATAGGTCTTATTGTAGGTGCTATTGTACTTTTAATTTTAAATTTTGAAAAAATAAAAAATAAATGTTTAGAATGGTGGAATGTTTTTAAAGAAAAATATCCTAATATAGCTACAACGCTTATAGCTATTGTAAATATAATAAAAATTATATTTACTAAAGTATGGGAAATTATACAAAAGATAATACCTATAATAATAAATGCTATTTCAAGTATAATTGGTGTAATAAGTTCAGTTATAGAAAAAGTTTTTAATTTTATAGTTGGACTTATTGATAAAATATTGTATTCAGTAGATAGTGTAATTGGTGGTATTAAGTCAATATTTAGTGGTATCATAGACTTTTTTACTGGTATATTTACTGGTGATTGGGAAAAAGCACTTGACGGTTTAAAAAGTATAACAAAGGGTGTATTTGATGTAATAAAAGGTATATTCTTAACTCCATTTAATTTCTTTTCAAAAGGTATAAACTGGGTTATTGAAAAAATAAATAGTTTAAAAATAGATGTACCCGACTGGGTACCAGTAATAGGTGGTAATACTTATAGCTTTAACATACCTACTATCCCAACTGACTTACCAAACTTTGCAACTGGAACAAGCTATCACAGAGGTGGGTTTGCTATGATTAATGAGGGAGGTCGTGGAGAAATTGTTGACTTACCTAATGGGAGCAAGGTTATACCTGCTGATAAGTCAGAAAAATTACTTGATAAAACAAATAATCAAGTTAATGTTACTGTCAATATATATAACTCTAATAATGTTGATGAAATTGTAAAAACAATAGCATATAAGTTAAAATTAGCTATTGATAATATGTAAATGATTTAACAATTTTTAAAAATAATGAATAATTTTTGTATACTTTTGTATAAAGCTATGTTATAATAATGTTGGCTATAAGCTAGGAGTAATTATTGATACTGAATTACTTAACAATTCAGTTGGGTTGTTCCCCTTTAATACGCAATTATCTACAATTGCGGTAAAGATAAAGGGGGTGATACTATGAAAAAAGTTATTATTACTATAATTTTAACTTTTATTTTTATAGTATTATCTACTGTTAGAGTTTATTAATTGTAACTTTAATTTTTAGATATAAAAAAGCAACCCTCAGAGTTGGTCGCTCAAGGTTGCTTTAATAAGACAATCAAGGGGAACAACTATTAATCAATAGTTACTCCTTTTATATTATTATTATAAAACTTATTTTTTATACTGTCAATATAAACTAAAAATAAAATGGATACCTTAGGGTATCTTTTTTTATATTTAAAAGGTGGTGGTTAAAATAGATATTATTTTTAGTGCTAATAACAATGAACAAGTATTAACGTTACCTATAATACCAGAAACTATGCCAGAATTAGCACAAAGCTATAAAAATTCGACCTTTGAAAGTATAAACGGAGAATTAAACTTAATAGGAACTAAAGCACTTAGGACTGTATCTTTTTCTTGTTTTTTTCCTACTAAAAAATATAGGTTTAACCGACCTAAATCTAATGAAGATGGTTGGGCGTATGTAGCATTTTTTAATAAATATGCTAGTAATAAAATGCCTGTTCGAATGATATTAGTCGACAATGACAACAGAGAAATATCAAATATGGCTTATACAGTTGAAAGTTTTAACTGTTATGTAGATAAAGTTGGAGATATACAGTATTCTTTAGATTTAAAGGAATACAGATTTCCTAAAATTAAAAAGTAGGTGGTATTATATTTAAGTTTTTTATATTAAAAGATAATGAACAATTAGATATATCGGACTTTGTAGGTAATATAACTTGGAGTGATAGTATTGACACCTTAGGGGTTCAATTAGACTTTGCTATACCAAAGGACAATGCCTACATTAATTTTTTTATAGATTGTGGTGATAAAATTTTATTATGTAAAGATGGTAAAACAGTATTTCAAGGCATTATTACAGATAAAAATATTAATGGTCTTTTTGAAGAAAGTTTTACTGCCTTTGATTTTGCCTTTTATCTTAATAAATCTAAAATAATAAAGCAATTTAACAATATAAATGGCAGTGGGGCTATATCTAGTATATGTAGTGAACAAGGTATAGTATTAGGAGAAGTGCCTAATCTATCTACTAACATAAATCATATTTATTTTGAAAACACAATAGCTGAAATAATAGACGATATATTAGAACAATGTAACAAAGAAACAGGTAAGATATATTATAAAGAGGTTTTAGAAGACAAATTGTATATTTTTGAAAAAGGCACAAAGACTATAAACCCAACTTATAAAATGGCAGTAAATGTGGCTACTATTAATGTATTAGATGAAATAGAGCTAAACTTTTCTAAAGGATATAGTATTGCAGATTTAAAAAACAAGGTAACTATAATTACTCAAAATGAAAAAGAGGCAAGAGTTATTGCTACAAAAGAAGATAATAAAAACATAGAAAAATATGGACTATTACACCATATAGAAAGTGTAGATGAAAAAGATATAAATCAAGCTACAAATATAGCAGATAATAAACTAAAAGAATTAAATACCATAAAAGAAACATTATCGTTAGAACTTTTAGGAGATATAAACATAAAAGCAGGCAGGGTATTAAATATTAACAATGAAGATATTGGTATTAGTGGCAAGTTTAACATTATATCAAGTAATCACAGTATTGAAAATGGTGTACATAAAACAAGTATTGAGATAGAAAGGTTTTAATATGAGTGATATTAACTATATAGCAAAATTATTTAAAGAACGCAACAATATTAATAAAATAGGTACAGTTATAGGTAAAATAGTCGAAGTTATTGAAGAAAAGGACTATGTAAAAATTAGCATATTAAACGGTGCTATACAAAAGGACAAGTTTTATTCTTTAATAGATAAATACACTAAAGAAGATATAGGAAAACAAGTAATAGTTATTATGACAGAAAATAATCAAGAACTTATTGTACTTGGATATTTTAAAGAGTTTTTACCTTTAAAGGAGTGATTTTTATGTTTCCTAAAATAAATAATACTATTGTAAATACACAAGATGACAATCCTATAAATTTAGGCAAGTGTTTTAAATTCGACTTTGAAAAAGGTAGTCATATTATTGTAGACGGTAAATTTGTAGAATGTAATTTTGAAGAGAATATAAAACATTTTATACAAGTTGTTTTAAGAACAAAAAAGGATATATTTAGGGTATATACAGTAGATGATGAAGAAGATTTTGGACTATCTATATATAACTATATAGGCAATAAAGTATATCATAAAGGATTTATACTTTCTGAGACAAAAAGAGAAATAACAGAACAGCTTTTAAATCACCCTTTTATAAAAGATGTAGATAATTTTGCATTTGATTTTGAAAATACACTTTTGACTATAAATTTTAATTGTTACCTAGAAAATAATGAAACTTTAAATATTAATGAGGTGGTAAATATTGAACTTTAACAAAAACTCTAATGAAATTTTAGAAGAATTTTTACAAGAAATACCAGATACATATGAGAAGAGAAAAGGTTATTTTTTGTGGGATATTTTAAAAGCTATATCAATTAAATTGAAAGATACTTTACAAAAATTAACATTTGTGGCAGGTAAATTAGATGTAAATAATTTAACTGGCACAGAACTTGAAAGGTTTATAACTCAACGAACAGGTATAGAAAGAAAAGAGGCTACATATGCTCAAGGTGTTATTACTGCCAAAGGTAATGGCATTATTAATGTTGGAGATTTGTTCGAAACAGAGGGGCTCATACGTTTTGAGGCAATAGAACAAAAAAATATAATAGATATAGGAATTGTCAATATAAGGTGTGTTACAGCTGGTAAAGTAGGCAACGTGCCTATAAATAGTATTAAAAAAATGCCTATTACCATACAAGGGATTAATAGTTGTAACAATGATTTAGAAACCAACGGAGGATATGATGAAGAAACTGACACAGACTTAAGAAATAGATATTTTGAAAGACTTAGAGAACCAGCTACAAGTGGAAATATATATCATTATAAAAGATGGGCAAAAGAGGTTGACGGAGTAGGAGAGGCTAGAGTTATACCCCTTTGGAATGGACATACTACTGTTAAAGTTATAATTATAGATAGTGATAGACAACCTGCTAATGAAAACCTTGTAGAAAAGGTACAAGAATATATTGACCCTAATATAACTGGTACAGGTCAAGGGCAAGCACCTATTGGTGCATTTTGTACCGTAGTTAGCGCCACACCTAAAAATATAACTATATCGGTCAAAGCAGTATTTAGTAAAAACTATGACGAAGAGCAGATAAAGAAAAAAATAACAGAGCAGATAAAGCTATATTTACAAGAAATAGCTTTTATAAATGATATATTAAGCTATGCTATTGTTGGTTCAAAAATATTAGATGTAGAGGGTGTTATTGATTATTCTGACTTAAAAATTAATAATCAAACCTCTAATATAGAATGTGAACAAGAACAAGTCTTTATTTTAGAAAGGGTTGATTTTGTTGAATGACAAAGTTATTAATTTTATAAATAAAATATTTAGAAATGACGACATTTCAAAACATATAGCTAAAATAAGTCAAACAGAACTTGAAAATGTAGAAATAAAAATAACAGATATAGAAAGCAATATATTTTTAGATAGTGCTACTTGGAGCATAGATATATTTGAAAAAGAACTTGATATAGAATATGTAGAGGATAAAACAATAGATGAAAGAAAATCTATAATAAGTGCTAAATTAAGAGGTGCAGGGAAGCTAACATTAGAACTTATACAAGATACTGTAAAGGCTTATACAACTAATGTTGTAAGTGTTCGTTTTAATGGCATTATTATAATAGATTTTAGTGATAAAATAGGTGTACCTAATGATATTGATAGCTTAATGAGAAGTATTGAGGATATTAAGCCTGCCCATTTAGGAGTTGATTATATCTTTAGATATAGAAAATGGAAAGACTTAAATCAATTTATGTGGAAGACTATAAGTAAATATAGTTGGAAAGACGCTAAAGAAAAAGAAGAAATAAAGTAGAAAAAAGAAGAAATAAAGGTAACTAAAATACATTAATATAGTTTACTATGTTAATGTATTTTTTGTATTTAAGGAGGTTTATATAATGAAAAAAATTAATTGGAAAGACAGATGTAAAAATCCTATATTTTGGGTAAATGTATTATTGTCAGTAGCAACACCAATACTTGCTTACTTTGGTATTAACGGAAGTGATTTAACAAGTTGGGGAAGTTTATTCGGTGTAGTTTTAGACGCACTTAAAAACCCTTATGTAGTTGGACTTGTAGTTGTGTCTTTATGGAATAATATAATAAATCCAGTAACTAAGGGGATTACAGACTAATTTTATAATTCTGGCTGGACCTAGAAATTGTATTAATTGTACAAATTTATTAGTCTGGTCACAGTGATAATTGCACAAGTTTAATTGACCTAGACAAGTCATAAAACTGTCTTATTTTTATGTCAAATAAGGAGGTAAATATGAGTAGAGATACAACTTTATTACACCCTGAGGTACAGGCTATAATACCAAAGTTTTTAGATGAGTGTAAAAAGCAGGGGTTAATAGTTAAAGTAACGGACACAGTAAGAACAAAACAGGAACAAAATGATTTATATGCACAAGGTAGAACAAAGCCAGGCAATATTGTAACGTGGGCTGAATATCCATACTCTAATCATAATTGGGGTATGGCATTTGACATATGTAGAAATGATGGCAAAGGTGCTTATAATGATAGTGATGGCTGGTTTAAAAAAGTAGGGCAAGTTGGGAAAATCTTTGGTTTAGAATGGGGAGGAGATTGGAAAGGTACTCCAGATAAGCCACACTTTGAACTAACTAAATACGGTGACACAAATACTCTAGCTAAAAAATATGGTACACCAGAAAACTTTAAAAAAACGTGGAAAGAGGTGGAAAGTTATATGTTTGTAGAAAGAAATTACAGCTATAATGGTAAAGTTAAGTCATTTAAAGTTATAAATGAAAATGGAGAAAACTATATAAAACTTAGAGATGCAGCGGAGCTTTTAAATATGAAAATAGCTTATGACAACAACACTAAAATAACTACTTTAGATGATACACTTATCACTGTTAGCGTAGAAGTTGGTAACAAAAAATCTACTGTTAAAGCTATTAATAGTGGTGGGTTTAACTTTGTAAAAGTTAGAGATATAGCCGACTTTTTAGGGTTTGAAACAGGATATAATGAAACTAGCAATAGTGTGTTTTTCAAACTAAAAAATACTATTATTGAAAAGCTAAAGATATTTAAGAAGTAGGTGTTAGTATGAATATTTTTGAAACAAAGATAAATTACATAATATCTACTATAACAGCTATATTATCGGCTATATTGGGTGATTTTTGGTTTTTATTTGTATTCTTATTAGGACTTAATGTTATAGATTATATAACAGGTATAATGAAAGCTAGATATTTAAAGAAAGAAAGCTCAAGACGAGCAATGAAAGGCTTTATTAAAAAATTTTTAATATGGTGTTTGGTAGCTATGGGTTTTGGACTTGGGATAGCCTTTGAAAAGATAGGAAATATAATAGGAATAAACTTACACATAATGTTAGCTATTGGCTGGTTTATTCTTGCCCACTGTATAATAAATGAATTTAGAAGTATTTTAGAAAATATGGTGGAACTTGATAAGGGGTATCTAGTGCCTAAGTGGCTAATAAAAGGATTAGAGGTTACCAACAAGCTAATTGATAAAAAGATTGATAATGCAGTTGATAAATTTAATAAAGATAAATAGGGAGCAAATATTACCTTTATTTTTATGTATACTTATGCGTAAACCTACTCACATTTTTTACTAATTTATAATAAAATTTACAATGTATAATATATATTTTTTAATATTTTTTTGAAAAATAGTTTAAAAGGAGATATTTATATGAAAGTTAAAAGAATTGTAGAGGTAAATGGAGTTAGAAAAGAGATAGATGCTATTAATGATAATAGTAAAATTTATTATAGTATAGCAGACTTAGCAGAAATATTGGGTAAAAAAGTTGTTTATGATGCTAATACTAAAGTTACAAAAATATTTTAAATATAGATTATTTAAAAATACACACAAAAATATTGATGGATACATATAAAATGATTATAATATGATTAAAGGGGTCATATTATATGAAATATATGTATCCAGTAGTTTTAACATAAAGAAAATAATAGTTATTATGTAAGAGTACTAGATTTTACTTATAGTACATAAGGATAAGATTTAGTAGACGTTATTGAAATGGCTAGAGATTTAACAGGACTAATGACTATTGATTTTGAAAAAGATGACAAAGAAATACCAAAGCAAAATAGTATTAAATTTGAAAAAGAGAAAGAGGACATAGTAACACTTGTAGATATAGATTTTTTAGGATACTAAGAAAAAATGTAAGGTATTAATAATAACATTATAATTAATATATAATAAACTTAAACTTAATAATTTAATAAAATTGACAATAGAACAAATGTTCTTTATAATTTATGTTATAAAATTTTGTATTAGAATTAGGAGATGTTTATGTGTAATATTTTATTATCAATAAATCCAGAATATGTGGAACAAATACTTAATGGTACTAAAACATATGAGTATAGAAAAAATGTATGTAAAAGAAAAGTAGACAAGATTGTAATTTATTCAACTTATCCAGTAAAAAAAATTGTTGGAGAAGTTGAGGTTTTAGATATTATTCAAATGGAAAAAGAAGAATTATGGAATATGACAAAAGATAAATCAGGGATAACTAAGAACTTTTTTGATAAGTATTATGAAACTAAAGATAAAGCTGTTGCATATAAACTGGGAAGAGTTATTAGATATGAAGAGCCTAAACTTTTAGATAGCATAGGAATTAAAGCAGCACCTCAATCTTATTTATATTTATAAAATATATTGATAAATAATGGTATATATAGTAATATATTAGTATTAAATTTATTTATATAATAGGAGAGGAATATGTCCAGTAAAAAAATTAGTAAAACTATTGTCTATAAAAAATTTAGCGAAATCAACATTGAAGATGAATTTTTTGATTCTTTAAGAGAAGACTACGAAGGGTTTAATAATTGGTTTATCAAAAAACAAAATGATTATGCATATATTCACTACAACAATAATAATAAAATAGATGGTTTTTTATATTTAAAAATTGAACAAGGTATTATAGAAAATTCTATAATAAATGAGGAATTTAACAAAATTATAAAAATAGGAACATTTAAAATAAATCCACATGGAACAAAACTAGGAGAAAGATTTATAAAACTGGCATTAGATTTTATGGTTGAAAACGATGCAGAAATTTGCTATGTTACAATATTTGATAAACATAAATCTTTAATTGAATTATTAACAAGATATGGTTTTATAAAAGAAGGATACAAAACAGATAATAATGATGAAGGTATTTATATAAAATATTTAAATCGAATAAAAGAAGATATATATTTAGACTATCCACTGGTAAATATCAAGAATAAGAATATATATTTATTATCAGTATATCCTAAGTATCATTCAAATTTATTTCCGGATTCTTTATTAAAAACAGAAAATCCTAATATATTAAATGATTTATCTTATACAAACTCTATACATAAAGTCTATGTTTGTGCTATGAATGGAGCTAAAAATTTAAAATATGGAGATATACTATTAATTTATCGTACTAAAGAAGAAGGAAAATCAGCTAAATATTCTGCTGTTGTAACAGGGGTATGTGTAGTAGAAGAAATTAGATTAAAACAAGAATTTAGTGATTTTAATGAATTTTATAACTATGCTAGTAGTTACAGTATATTTGATAGAGATGATTTACAATATTGGTTTAACAAGAAAGATATTGTAGCTATAAAACTTACTTATAACATTGCATTAAAGAAAAGAATAATTAGAGATAAATTAATAAATGAGATAGGTTTACCAAAGTGGGATTATTTTGGATTTTTAAAAGTTTCTTCAAGTCAATTCTTAGATATTATAGAAAAAGGAGAAATAAATTCGAAAATTATTTTAAAATAAAATGTTTAAAAGGGAGTTTTTACTCTCTTTTTATATTAATGATATAATTAACATACAAATGAATTAGCACATTTAGAAATGATAGGTTCAATAGTTCATCAATTAACAGATAATATATCTGAAGAGGAGATAAAAAAGGCAGGATTAGGAGCATATTATGTAGACCACGGATTAGGTGTATATCCAGCTAATGCATCGGGGGTACCTTTTTCAGCAGCTACTATACAATCAACAGGTAATCCAGTAACAGACTTATATGAAAATTTAGCAGCTGAGCAAAAGGCAAAAGCCACATATGAGTATATTTTAAATTTAACAGATGATCCAGATGTAATTACACCAATTAAATTTTTAAGAGAGAGAGAAGTAGTTCATTTTCAAAGATTTGGAGAGGCTTTAAGAGTAGTTGAAGACTATTTAGATAGTAAAAGACAGTTTATAATAGAAAAACCTAATTGTATGAAGCCAGATTGTAATGGAAATAATAATTTAAGACCTCAGCCAAGAATATAAATTATGCAATATTTTGCATATATATTATATAAAAGACTTATTAGTTTTTAAAATAAAGACTAATAAGTCTTTTATTTCTATGAAATTCTATATATCATTTTTAAAAATAATATATAAAGAATAAGGATATTAATAGTTATATTAAAAACATATTAATTATTGAAAGAATATATAGAAGAATGAAATTAATAGATATTTATAAATGAAGAATACCCAAATATGATGTTTTAATAAAGATAATAGAATTAATACTAAAAAATAAATAGGTTATATTTAAAGTTAAAATATAGAAATTTAAATATGCTTAAAGATAAATAACTAAAAATTGATTGTAAGGTATTTTTTATGTTATAATATTTTAAAGTAAAGGAGTATAAATAAAGTAATATTTTATAAACTTTTATAGCATTTATTATTTAAAAAAATTTTAAAGAATTGGTTAAAGAGAAATATTTAAACATCTTTTTTATAAAAAACTTATATTTTATTAGGTACTATTAGATTTTAAAGGAGGATATAAAACAAATGATAACAAAACATAATTTAAAGGATCTACTGACATACTTAGGTTATAAGGAAATATCGGATGGCAAATATAGATATGATTTTGAAATATTTAATTGTAGTATAGAGGTTGATTTTGGTATAGAAAAAATTGAATATCCTAAAGAATTAATAGTAAATGAAAAACAAACTTGTAATTTTACAGATAATGAGAATTTTGTAGTATTAGAGTGTGTTCATAGATTATTAAAAAAAGGATATAAGCCATCTCATATTGAACTAGAAAGAAGATGGTCACTAGGTCATAGTCAAAAAAGTGGACGAGCAGATATTTGTGTTATGAATGAAAATGGAACAGCTACATTATTTATTATTGAATGTAAGACATATGGAGAAGAGTATACAAAGGCACTTAATACTTTAAAACAAGATGGTGGACAACTTTTTAGTTATGCTCAACAAGAAAAATCTACAAAGTGGATATGTTTGTATGCCTCTGACTATAATAATAAAATTAAATATAATATAGAAAGCATCTTTGTTTTTGATAGTATAGAAAAAATAAAGGAACAAAAGTCAGACAAGTCAATAATGTTGTTTGAAAATGCAAATACTAAAGAAGATTTATTTAGAGTTTGGAAAAACACTTATGAAGAGAAACTTTGCAATGATGTAATTTTTTCCAACGAAACAGTAGCATATAATATTGGAGAAAAACCTCTTAGAAAAAAAGATTTAAAGGAGTTTAATCCAGATGATAAAATTGTAAATCAGTTTGAAGAAATTTTAAGGCATAATAATGTATCAGATAAAGAAAATGCTTTTAATAGGCTTGTGGCATTATTTATTTGTAAGCTAGTTGATGAATTGAGCAAGACTGATGATGACATAGTTGAATTTCAATATAAAATTGGAACAGATACATATGAGTCATTACAAGATAGACTACAGCGACTGTATAAAAAAGGAATGGAAGAATTTTTAAAGGAAGATGTTTTTTATGTTGAGTCAGAATATCCCACAAAGTTATTTTCTATTTATAAGGGTGTAAATAGAAAACACGCAATAGAAGATTTAAAACAAACATTTAAAAAGCTAAAGTTTTATTCAAATAATGAATTTGCTTTTAAAGATGTTCACAACGAAGTATTATTTAATCAAAATGGGAAAATTCTTGTTGAGGTAGTTCAACTATTTGAAAAGTATAAGATAGTATATGATTCAAAACATCAATTTTTGGGTGATTTATTTGAACAATTATTAAACAAGGGATTTAAACAAAATGAAGGGCAATTTTTTACGCCTATGCCAATAACACGATTTATATGGGAAAGTTTACCACTAGAAAATATTATAAAAACTGATAAAGGTAAACATTATCCATATATAATAGATTATGCTTGTGGTAGTGGTCATTTTTTAACTGAAGGAATTGACATTATAAATAAACTTATGAATAATGAAAACAATGATTGGGTTTCTCAAAGTATATATGGAATTGAGAAAGACTATCGTCTTGCTCGTGTATCTAAGATTTCATTGTTTATGAATGGAGCTGGTGGGGGGAATATAATTTTTGGTGATGGCTTAGAAAATGATTCTTCAAAAGGTATTGAAAATGGAAAGTTTGATATTTTAGTTGCCAATCCTCCATATTCAGTCAAAGCCTTTAAATCACATTTGAAACTAGAAAATAATGATTTTGAATTGCTTGACAGAATTTCAAATGATGGAGGAGAGATAGAAGTATTATTTGTAGAACGTATTGCTCAACTGGTAAAGCCAAATGGTATAGCAGCGGTTATTTTGCCATCAAGTATATTAAGTAATACTTCTAATAGTTATATAGGTGCAAGAGAAGTTTTATTAAAGAATTTTCAAATAAATGCAATAACACAGTTTAGTACTAAAACCTTTGGTGCAACAGGTACAAACACAGTTGCGTTATTTTTAAAAAAATATGATGAACCACCTAAAAAGCACGAAATGATACAAGATAGTATTTTAAATATATTTAACGAAGAAGATGTTAGAGAATGGGGAGATAAGGAAATTTTTGATGAATATATTAAACATATAGGTGTTGAAAAAGATGTATATATTTCATTTATTAAAGCTAATGAGGAGTATCAATATTTTTCAACTAATAATTATTTCAAAATGTATGTTGACAGTTTTGATAATTCAGCTATGGCAAAGAATATAAAGAAAAAGAAGATTAGTAAAAGGTATAGTGAGGAAGATAAAGCACAAGAATTAAAACAAAAATTTTATAGTTATGCTAAGAATATTGAACAAGATAAAATGTTTTACTTTGCACTTACAAAAGATTCTAAAACATTGATTGTTACTGCTCCAACAGATAATGTTGGTCAAAAAGAATTTTTAGGCTATGACTGGAGTAATAGAAAAGGTAGTGAAGGTATACAAATAACAAAACTAGGTGGTATGTTATTTGATGAAAATAATAGAGAAAGCAAAGAACATATATCTACAATTATTAGAAATACATTTTACAATGATCTAAATCAAGTAGGAGATAGTATAGAAAAATATATAAATTTGTTAAAAACTAAAACTATGTTTGATTTTGAAAGGGACTTATTTAATAAAAGTATTAGATTATCAGCAAAATATGTTATTGAGTCAAAATATAAATTATTTAAACTAAGTGATATATGTTTATTTATAAGAAATGGAAAAGATGTTAATCAGAATGATAGTAATGGAAAGTTAAAGGTTTCTAGAATTGAAACCATATCTTCTGAAAGATTTGATTTTAACGCAGTGAAATATACTAATGATAATGTTAGTGATGAATTTTTTTGGAGAAAAGGAGATATTGCACTAAGTCATATTAATAGTTTAAAACATTTAGGAAAGACAGCATATTTTGATAGTGATGAAGAACTAATTCATGGTATAAACATACTTAGATTAAGAGTAGACGAAGAGAAAGTTGTAAGTAAATATTTTTATTTAATTACAAAATTACCTTATTTTAAGCAAGAGGTAATTAGGCTATGTAAAAGGGCTGTAAATCAAGCTAGCATTAGCGTTAATGATTTATCAACAATAGAAATCCCAGTACCTCCTATTAATATTCAAGAAAAAATTATTTCTGAGTATGATAAACTAGAGAAAAAGTATGAAACAACTCGTATGAAAATTGAGGAATATAAAAATCAAATTCAAGAAATATTTCAAGAATTAGAAGTTGTGGAAAAAATTGGTAACGGGGGGGGGTACAGACTAGTTAAATTGGTAGATATTTGTAATATCATTGCTGGGAGAGATAAGCCAAAAGACTTTTTAAGCTATAGAAATGAACTTTATAAATATCCTATTTATGGCAATGGTATTGAAAATAAGGGATTATTAGGTTATAGTAAAGATCATTTAATTGATGGAGAGAGCATAACTATATCTGCACGAGGTACTATAGGACATATTGAGTATAGAAATGAGAAATATTTACCTGTGGTAAGATTGATTGTTTTGACATTTAAAGCTAAAGATTATGATACTAAGTATTTATATTACGCATTAAAAAATAAGAATATAGGGAACACAGGTTCAGTTATACCACAATTGACAGTTCCATATGTTGGTAATATTCAAGTAGTTTTACCTACAATAGAAAAACAAAGAAAAATTGTTGTAAGAGTTGAAAAGATTGAGAAAGAAATTGAAAAGTTAAATAATAGTCAAATAGATTTACAAAAAGAAATTTCAAGTGTAATAAAGAATATTATTGAATAGAGAATAGTTTTTATAAGATAGTTAGATATAAAAATATATCTGTTTTTTATATAAGGAAAGGATATAAAAATACAAAATAATTATTTTTAATATTGCTTTGTTATAAAAAGAATTAAAAAATTATGTATAAAAAATGATTTTAAAACAAGTAGCCAAAGATAATATTAATATGAACTATAAAATCTAAGTAATAAAAAATATAAAAATGTTTCTATTTGTGGAATACTTAAAAATTTATTTAATATTTATATATAAATTAAATATTAAGGCTTATATTAACAGAAGCCCACCACGGATTAGATGTATATCTAGTAAATATAGGAGGATTATCATTTTTAGCAGAGAGGTTATAATCAACAGGTAATCCAGTTGTAGACTTGTATGAAAATTTAGCAGCTGAGCAAAAGTCACATTTTAAATTTAACAGATGCCCCAGATGTAATAACCCATATCAAATTTTTAAGAGAGAGAAGTAGTTATTTTTAATGTTTTGGAGAGGCTTTAAGATTAGTTGAAGACTATTTAGATAGTAAAGACAATTTATAATAGAAAATCCAGACTGTATGAAACCTATTTGTAATGGGAACAATAATTTAAAACTACAACCAAGAATATAATAATAAAGACCATCTATTTTATAGATGGTCTTTATTATTATAAATTTATGACTTAAATTTTTAATATAAAGTAAAGAAATCTACATATGTACTGAATACATTTGAAATAACAGGAATATAAGATGGTACAATTATTTTAATGAACGAATTACTTTACAAGGATTTCCAACGGCTAAACTATTTGGAGGGATATCTTTTGTAACAACACTTCCAGCTCCAATTACACTATTTGAACCAATTGTTACACCAGGTAGCACAATAACTCCAGTACAAAGCCATACGTTATCACCAATATTAATTGGATAGGCATATTCTAGTCCTTTTAATCTTTGTTCTACGTCTAAAGCGTGTTCTTCTGTTACAAGGCATACATTAGGTGCAATAAATACATTGTCACCAATTGTAATTTTTCCACTATCCATAAGTTTGCAGTTAACATTTAGAAAGAAATTATCTCCTACTGTAGTGTTATATCCATAGGTACAAAAAAGTGGTTGTTCAACAGTACAGTTTTTTCCAGTTTTACCTAATAAGTTACGTATTGCAATTTGTCGTTCTTCACGATTTAGAGGTGGAATATTGTTATATTCATATAATTTTTTAATAGTTATATTACGGTCTTCAACAAGTTCAGGGTCATTTGGTTGATATAATAGACCAGAATGTGATTTTTCTTTTTCTGTCATAAAATAGCCTCCTTAAATTAATTATTTAATTATAGCTATTATACTTTATTTTCATATAGTTGTAAATTAGTTTATATTAATATGGTTAAATAAAGACCACCTATTAAATAGGTGGTTTTATTAATTTCAATTAAGCTATGACTTTAGTTTTAAAGATAAAAATTATAAACGGGTTTTTGTTTTAATTTTTGTCTTAAAAACTAATAGGAATAGCTATTTTTTGATACAAAGTATCAAAAAAATTGATTAATTATATAGTTATTTTTTTAACTTTAAAGTAACCTCAGCATTAAATACTTTATTTTTATTATCAATTTTAAACTTAAATTTCCCTTTATTTTTAGCTAATACTTGTTCAAGATATCCTATACCAAGACCTTCTATCTCTGTATATTTTTTAGAAGACTCTAGATATCCATTATCAACTTTAGGTTTTTTGTTATATGTATTAGATATTTTTAAAATAAATTCTTTATCTGTTTGTTCTGTATTTATAGTAATATTTCTTTTATTTTCTTCAGTAAGTTTTAATGTAGCTTCTAGTGAATTTTTTAATAAAATAGATAAAATTTCGTGTAGGTCTTTTTCATCAATGTTAATATTATTATCAAAAGAGTAAGTACCATCTAATTTTACATTTTTTAAAGTACAAATGTTATTAAATTCATAAAATAAAGCATTTATTATTTTATAAGAAGATACATTAATTATATTATCATCATTATTAGATTTACATTTATTATCTAAATCTTTAATTTTTTCTAATGCACCAAGTTTTTGGTCAGAGTTTATAAGTTCTTTTATACTAGAAGAAGTTGTAGAATATAAGTTTATAAAGTCATTTGCATTTTCAATAGCAGTAAAGTTAGATACTTGCTTTAAAATTGTAAAATCTTGATTTTTATGTCTTATTTCATTTTGTAATAGACCAGATATTCTAACTCCAAAACGTAAAACTAAAAAGTATATAGCATATAAAACGATACAAGTATATACTTGTTCTACTGAGAACCAAATAAGGTCTAGATTAAAATAAAAGTTATAACAGTTAAAAAGTAAGTATAATGCTAACATTATATGTATAATCATAACATAGTATACTTGACCTTTACATAGGAAAAATGCAGACATTTTTTTAGCATTAAATGTTAAATAATATAAGCAAAACAAAGCTGCAAATATACCAAAAGCTATACAAGTTATAAGCTGGGTGTATTGGTCAACTTGAAAAAGTTGGAACATATTTTTTTCATAAAAAAGAGACATACCACCAGCAGCTATACTTTTAGCAAAAACAATATGGAATGTTTGAAAAATACTTAAAAATATGGCTTCTTCTAGACGGATTTTCACAAGTAGTATAAGCAATACCATACTAACTATAAATAAAACAACATAAGAAGCCGGTTCGTTACCAACAGTTAGTTTTTCAGCAGTAAAAATAACTGATATAGTACAAACAATAGGATGTATTATTGGTAATAGTATATTAAGTATTCTCCCTTTCCAACGTTTTAATACTATTAGCGAAAAAAATAAATTACCTATTAAAAGTAGAAAAAACCCTATTGGGTCTAAAAATGAGGAGCTCTCACGCATTTTTTATCACCATTCCTTATTAATAATGTTAAGCTATAATATTTTTAATTACATAGCTAAATATAATAAAATTTAGATATTTTATTATATACAAAATATAAAATATATATTATAAATAAATTATACACTATAATTAAATATTTTTAAAGAAAAAATTATAAAAAAACAAAAAAATTTATAATAAATACCAATTAATATGGAATTTAATTATAAATTGGTGTAAAATAGGATAATAAATAATTGCAAATAATTTATCATTATGTTAAAATAAAAATAAAAAAGGAGTGTTTTAATTGTATACTTTAATAAGAAAATTATGTTTTAGTATAATTGCTTTTTTAGTAACTGCTAGTTGTGTTAGATTATTTGAAGTTGTGGCACAAAATCCTACTACTTTTGCTCAAATGGCACAAGATAAAGAAAAAACATTAGAAAAATATAAAAATGTTTGGGACGATACTACTATTGTAGAGGTGGATACCTTATCACCAGAATATGAATTAGGAGAACTTGTAGGTACTCTTACTATACCTAGAATGGAAATATATGAAATGCCTATATATTATGGCTCAGACGATATAAACAATAACTGGCAAATAACAGCACCAGGAAGATTTGGTAATTGGGGTATATTTGGAGAAAAATCTATTACAGCATTAGGTGGACATAATTATCAACTTTTTTATGACTTACCTAAAATGCAAGTTGGGGATAAATTTATAGTAGAAACACCATTTGATATATTTATATATGAAGTGACTGGAACTGCTATATACGAATCTGGAGTACACGACTGGAGCGATTTAGCTTATAATAATAAAGAGCCATATTCAGTTGACTTATTAACTTGTTATCCAATAGAAAAAGTTGTTACAAATGATATGTATATAGTATATACAAAAATGGTTAGTGGAACTAAGTTTTTACAAGAAAGAGCTCCATTATCAAATGATGAGGTAAATGCACCAATACCTATGTCAGAACAATGGCAAAAATAATTTAATATAGCTAAATTATTCACATATTGTCTTTAGATATGGATATATTAGTTCTAAAAGTTATATTAGACAACAAATTAGATTACTTTTAAACAATACGAAATAATATTGACACATTTTGGATTATATTGTAATATTAACTATAACAAATTATAAGTGAGGAAATGTTATGGAGTATGGTTATATAATTATTTATGGAATAGCATTTATAATTACACTAGGTATGTAGACCTATAAAAAGAAAAATGAATTAATACCTTTTATATTTATTTTCTTGTCGACTACTTTATTAGAAATAATGGAGAATATTTTATTTGTTTTTAGTAACAACTTTATATTTAAATTTATACTTATGTTTATAGTACTCATATTGATATTAATATCAACATTTTTTTCTTTTAAAAAGCTTGTATGGGAAAATAGTTATAAAGAGTTTGGTATAAAAATATGTATGATTTGTTTACTTTTGGCATTATACTTTAAATACATAGATAATTTAAATGTAATATTAAAATTAATATTTATGGTATTTTCAATGCTTATAATCACAGGTATTCTAATAAAAATTAAGAAAGTGAATTAATATTAAAAGGATTAATATTAAAAGGATATAAACTTTCTAAATATAATCATATAATTCAATTAGGTAAAATATTTATGTATATAATGTTTTTTGTTGTGGATTTTTAAACTTTAAGATGAAAAAAATAAAAAATAATTAAGCTATGACTTTATTATTGGAGATAAAAATTATAAACGGTTTTTGGTTTAACTTTTATCTAAGAAAAATAAAAAAGTCATAGCTATTTTTTAATATGTTGTATTAAAAATTAATTAATAAACAGATTATTTAAAAAGAGCCATAGCACCTATTAAGGTGCTTTTTGATGTATCTTTAGATAACAATATATTAGGGTTAAAATTCATATTAGACAATAAACTATCTTTAAAAAGGGAATAACTTTTTGTTATTTGTCCACCTAAAATAATATTTTTAGCATTAAAATCTTTTAAAATCATATTTAATACATTAGCCAAATCTTCACCAAAATTATTAAAAGTAATATTAGAATTTTCATCTACATTATATTTTAAGGCAATATCTTTAACATTATCAACTTTATTATTAGATAAGCTATTATAAAAATTGACAATACCTCTAGCAGATATATAATCATCTATTATAGATTTTTTAAAAGGAAGTTTGTATATCCAGCCATTTTCTGCAATGCCTTTACCAGTTTTTAAAACTTTACCATTTTCTAAATATGTAGAACCTGTTCCTGTTCCTATACATATGGCTAATGTTTTATCATTTTTTAAAAAATAATTTTGTTCTAATTCTCCTAATGCAAATAAAGTTGCGTCATTTTCAAATAATATATTAAAATTATCACTAGTATTATTTTTTAAAAAACTATTATTAATATATTTTAAAAGCTCTGTTTTTATATTAACATTATAAAGACTATCATACTTATTAATCCCTTTTATTTTGCATATACCATTTTCATAATCAAAAGGACCAGGAAAGGCAATACCAATGCCTAGTAGATTACCATTTAGAGTATATAAGCTAAATTCTTTTTCTATAATATTTAGTATATTTTTTAAAATAGTATTTTTATCTTCTTTAGACAAAGAAGGATATATATTTATATTATTATTAAAAATAGTACCATTTTCAAGTATAGTACCAGCTTTTATATTTGTCCCGCCTATATCTAATCCTATATAAAAATTCATAATATACCTCCCAACATAATAATATTTATTATAACATATATAAAAAAATCTTGCAATATGTTATAACATATGCTATAGTTTAAGTATAAAATATTAAAGAGGTGATTTTAATGTCTACATATAACTTATATCCTAAAATAGATATAAAAGGTTATGATGATAAAATATTTTTAGGATATGAAAATATTTTAAATGAAATAAAATCTAAAATGAATAAAGATGATTTTATAGTAGTATTAGATTGTTATGTAGGTGTTGATAGTAGTGAACTTTTAAATAGTTTTAAAAATATTGGCTTTGATAATATTATTTTTTCAGATGATTATGCCTTAAAAGAAGAAAAACTTACAGAAAAAATGCAAGATTATCTTACTGATGATAGAGTTTTTGGCATAATGAATACTAAAAAGTTAAAAGAATTTTTTATAGATGAAAAACTACAAAAGGTTAAAAACAAGATTAGTACACTAAAAGGTAAGACTTTAATATATGGTGTTGGTGCTAGTCTTATAACAACAGGAGATTTATATATATATGCAGACATATCTAGATGGGAAATACAACTTAGATATAGAAATGGTATGACAAATTGGAATGTATCAAATGCTAATGCACCAATATTAGAAAAGTATAAAAGAGGCTTTTTTATGGAATGGCGTATAGCAGATAGACATAAAATGGAAAATTATAAAAATTTTGATTATGTATTAGACACAAATAAAAAGAATAAACCAAAGATGATTACGGCAGAAGCCTTTTTTAACGGACTTTTACAAGCTAGCCAAAAGCCTTTTAGATTAGTACCTTACTTTGACTCTGGTGTTTGGGGTGGACAATGGCTAAAAGAGGTTTGTGGACTAGATAGAAATAGAGAAAACTTCGCCTGGGGCTTTGATGGTGTGCCAGAGGAAAATAGCATACTTCTTAATTATGGCAACATAGCTTTTGAAACACCAGCCATAAACTTAGTATTTTGTCAACCAGAAAATCTTTTAGGAGAAAGAGTATATGCAAGATTTGGTAAAGAATTCCCTATAAGATTTGACTTTTTAGACACAATGGAAGGTGGAAACTTATCTTTACAAGTACACCCTTTAACAGAATATATACAAGAAACATTTGGTATGCATTATACACAAGATGAAAGTTATTATATATTAGATGCAAAAGAGGATAGTGTAGTATACCTTGGTGTTAAAGAGGGTATAGATAGAGAACAAATGATATTAGATTTAAAAGAGGCACAAAATACAGGTAAGCCTTTTGACGCTGAAAAATATGTAAATAAAATACAGGCAAAAAAACACGACCATTTTTTAATACCAGCAGGTACTATACATTGTTCTGGTAAAAATACAGTTGTTTTAGAAATTAGTGCTACACCTTATATATTTACATTTAAACTATGGGATTGGGGCAGACTTGGCTTGGACGGATTACCACGACCTATCCATATAGAACACGGTGAAAAGGTTATAAACTTTGGTGCTGATACAAAATGGGTTAAAGAAAATTTAGTAAACCATATAAAGCCTATTGAAGAAAACGACAAATATAAAGAAGAAAGTACAGGACTTAGTAACAGGCATAGTATAGAAACAAGACGACATATTTTTAAAGATGAAGTTATACACGAAACCTTTGGGAGTGTTAATGTATTAAATCTTGTAGAAGGCGAAGAGGTTACTGTTGAAAGTTTAAATGGTGAGTTTGAACCTTTTGTTGTTCATTATGCAGAAACTTTTATAATACCAGCTTGTGTAGAAAAATATAAAATAAAAACAAGTGGAAAATCTAAAGGTAAACAAGTGGCTACTATAAAGGCATACATAAGATAGGAGGTTATATGCTAAAAAATAATAACAAAACCTTAAAAGAACAACTAATAGACATTATAAAAAATGAAATTGAAGAAGGAGTTTATGATATAAATGATGCCCTTCCACGAGAAATAGACTATCAAGAAAAGTATAATGTAAGTAGAATAACTGTTCGTTCGGCTATGAGTGAGTTACAAAATTTAGGATATATTGAAAAAATAAAAGGTAAAGGGACCTTTGTAAAAAGAAAGAAAATATCTGAGCCACTTTTAAAGATAGAAAGTTTTACAGATGAAATGAAACAAAAAGGTCTTATTCCAACTACAAAAGATTCTAATATATCTATAATTGGTGCAGATAAACAATGTGCTGAAATTTTTAATATACCTATAAACACTCCAGTGTATAAACTTACTAGAATAAGACTTATAAACAATATACCTATTGCCTTTTTTACAACATATTTAAAAACAGATTTTAATCTTACACTAGATAGTTCTGTTTATAATAGTTCCCTATATGACTATCTTAATGAACAAAATATATATATAAAAAAAGTTAAACAATATATAAGTGCTAATAGTGCAGGAAAGGAGATGGTTGAAAAGTTAAAATGTATACAAAATGAACCTATTCTTGTCTTAAAAAGAATAGGATTTATAGACGATACAGAAAATCCATATGAATATACAATAGCTCAATATGTAGGCTCTAAATATGAATATTATTTTGAACTTTATAAATAGTATGTTTTATTAAAACCAGTTATTTTTATTATTTTTTTAAATAGCTTAATTATAATAAATAGTGGAGGATTATTTTATGTTAAATAAAAAATGGAATATATATGTAGTGCATCATTCTCATACAGATATTGGATATACAGATTTACAAGAAACAATATTATATAATCAAGCCAATTATATAAAAAATGTAATAGCAGATTTAAACAAGGCTTATAAAGAAGATAGTGTAATAAAAGACTTTAAATGGAATTGTGAAACATATTTTTGTGTAGAACAGTTTTTAGAAGAGGCTACTGAAGAAGAAAAAGCCGACTTTGTAGAGTATATTAAAAAAGGTAATATTGGTTTATCTGCCTCCTATTTAAACTTTACAGACCTTGTAGACGTAGATGTTTTGGACAAAAGAACAAAAAAATTTTGTAAATTTTTTGAAGAAAAAGGTGTAAAAATAAATTCTGCTATGAATGCAGACATAAACGGTATATCCTTAGGAAGTTTAGACGTATTTTTAGAAAATGGAGTAGAATTTTTATATACAAATATACATTGTCATCACGGTATGTATCCTTTATATCAAAATCAAAAGCCATATTTTTGGGAAAGTAAATCAGGCAAAAAGTTACTTGTTTGGAACGGGGAACATTATAACTTAGGTAATGCACTTGGTATTGTTTATAACAAACACCAAAATTTTATGACAGAAAATTATTTTGGTAAAGATAGAAAACAAGAACATTTAGAAACATTAAAGAAAAATTTAGAAGATTACATTAATTTATGTGTAGAGCACGGATATGAATATGATTTTATACCAGTATCTGTATCTGGAGTATTTAGTGATAATGCACCACCTAACACAGAGATAATAGAAACAATAGCTAAATTTAATGAACTATATGGTGATAATATTAACATACAAATGGTTACTATATCCCAACTTTATGAAAAAATAAAAGATAAAACAATAAATGCAAAAACATATAAAGGAGACTTAACAGACTGGTGGGCACACGGAGTTATTAGTACCCCTTATGCTGTAAAACACTATAAAGAAGCACAAAGAATATACAATCTTTGTAACAGATTAGACCCAGAAAGAAAAGCTATAAACCCTAAATTTGAAAGAGAAGCAGAAGATAACCTACTTCTTTATTCTGAACATACGTGGGGACATTCATCTACTATTACAAATCCTTATGACACAATTGTTGTAAACCTTGATATGAGAAAAACAAGCTATGCCTCAAAGGCTCACGAAGGTGTATCTAAAAATTTACACAGAATTTTACACTATAAAGGTGATAAACTAAGATATTATGACAGAAAAGGTAAAATAAAAGCTATAAATACTGTAAATGAAGCTAAAAAATGTCTTGTAGAGTTTTATATTGAAGTTTGGGGCTTTGGTGATATAAAAATTAAAGATGAAAAAAATAATAAGATTTTAGACGCTCAAGTATCTTCCCACCCTAGAGGAGTTTTAGTAAGCTTTGTTGATGACTTTTTACCATTAGAAGAAAAAGTTTATAGCTTTGAAGAAATGGAAAAACAAAAAGATATTATTAACTCTAGAGTAGCTTATTCTGGTTCTGAAAGAGTAAGAGATATTGTCAATGATTATGATAAAATAACTTATACTCTACCTTATTTTATAGAAAATGATTATTTTAAAATTGTCTATAAAATAGGAGAAGGCGTTACTTCTTTTTATAACAAAAAAGAAAACAGAGAAATGCTTTTAAATGGAGATGCTAAATTTTTCACACCTATATATGAAAATACAAAAATAAGAACAGATGTTTATGAAGAAAGAAGACGTTTAGGAAGAAATATAAGAGGATTACACGCTAAAAAATATATAGCAGAGTTAGATGATATAAAAATTATAGATAATGGCAAAATATTTAAAACTATTGAACTTATATATAAATTAGAAGGTACTTATTTTAGCTCTGTTGTTATAAAACTTTATAACAATTTACCACGAGTAGACTTTAAATATAAAATAGCTAAAACATTTAGCCAAGATATAGAAAATATATTATTACCTCTTGCTTTAGATTTAGGCGATAAAGAAACATTTATAGATAAAGGTAAATCTACGTTTAAGCCAGGTGTAGAACAAATAGATGGAACTTGTATGGAATATTATTTATTAGATACAGGTGTATTATATAAAGGTGAAAAATCTAACATTGCTATAAACACTTTAGACGCTCCTATGATTTATATGGGGAATTTAGACCATCACCCAATAGTTCTTTGTGACAAAAAAGAAGAAAATAATAAAAGAAATGTTTATTCTTGGATAATGAATAATATTTGGGAGACTAACTTTAAAATGGATTTATCTGGTGCTACTGAGTTTTGTTATAGTTTAACTATGGAAGAAAGTCAAGATGTAGATACTATATTTAATAGTATGAGAAATGACTATAGTAGAGTAGTAACATTTATGATTTAATATATTTAATCTAAAAGGAGAAGATATATCTTCTCCTTTTATTATTGTCGCCGAACAGGCTTGATATAAACCACCAGCTATGCTGGTGGTAGATAAAAACTCTTATAGAAAAGTAGAA
>CALWOZ010000005.1 GCA_944383305.1 uncultured Clostridia bacterium
TCTTTAGAGGCTTACAACAAGAAAAAAGCCCTTATAGGGCTTGAGCAAACCACCCGTTTAACGGGTGGTTTTGATTTCTCAATTAAGCTATAACTTTATTTTTCAAAATAAATGAATTGCAATACACAATTTATAAAATTACCACATTATCAAAGAAAAATAATAGGAATAGATGGTGTGTTTATTTTGATACAAAGTATCAAAAATTATAATTATGTTATGACTTTATTTTTTAAGGTAAAAAATTTTTATTGTATAAAAATAATAGGAATAGCCTATTTTTAATATAAACCACTAAAAATTTTAGTTAAGCTAGTATAAATTATGTATAAAATAAATATAAAATTAATAAAAATATACAGAAATTATATTTATAAAATTAATATTATAAATTTTTAATAATAAAAAATTCTTCATATAATTAATAGTAAATAACCTAAAATATAAATTTTAAATGTATATTTAAAAAGGTTGATTTTTATAAGAATATATAGTAATATAAATAATAAATTTAGTATAATTTTTATTATAAAAATATAAATTAAGCGATATTTAAAATATAAGTTATTTTTAAATATGCTAATAGCTTATTTAATATTTTAATACATAGAGGTTTTATATGGATTTAGATGAAATAAAAAGAAGAATGAAAAACGGTGGTTTATATTTTTCAGATAATGAAGAATTAGTAAAAGAACAATTAAAATGTTTAGAATTATTATATGATTTTAATCAAACTAGACCTTTAGAAATTGAAAAAAGGCAAAAACTTTTAAAAAATATGTTTGCAGAAATAGGTGAAAACTGTTATATAGAGCCACCTTTAAGGGCAAATTGGGGTGGTAAAAATGTACATTTTGGTAATAACGTTTATGTTAATTTTAATTTAACATTAGTTGATGATACAGACATATTTGTAGGTGATGATGTTATGATAGCACCGAATGTTATATTAGCAGGAGGAACTCACCCTATAAGTCCAGAGATTAGAAAGAAAAAAGGACAATATAACCTTCCAGTAAAAATAGGTAAAAATGTATGGATAGGAGCAGGGTGTATTGTACTACCTGGTGTTAGTATAGGAGATAATTCGGTTATAGGAGCAGGAAGTGTTGTTACAAAAGATATACCAAAAAATGTTGTAGCAGTTGGCAATCCTTGTAGAGTATTGAGAGAAATAAATGAAAATGATATGAAATATTATAATAATGGTATAAAAATAGATGTATAGGGGGTATATTTATGTTAGAAGAATATATTACATTAACTATAAAAAAACAAAAGAATATAGCACTTATAGCTCACGATAATAAAAAAAGAGAGCTTATAGAGTGGTGTCAAAAATATAAAAATATTTTAGAAAATCATAAACTTTATGGCACAGGAACTACCTCTAGAATGATAACCGATAATACAGGGCTAAAAGTAAAAGGATTTAACAGTGGACCTTTAGGTGGAGACCAACAAATAGGTGCAAAAATAGTAGAAGGAGTAATAGATTTTGTTGTATTTTTTTCAGACCCTTTAACAGCGCAGCCACACGACCCAGACGTTAAAGCACTTCTTCGTATAGCACAAGTATATGACATACCTATAGCCAATAATAAATCATCAGCAGATTTTATAATAACCTCTAGCCTTATGAATGAAAATTATGACCATAAAGTTTTAAACTTTCAAAAAAATATTGAAAACCGTGCTAAAATATTATAGTTTTAAAGGAGAATAATGATGATAAAGCTTATTACTTGCGATATAGATGGCACTCTTCTTAAAGAGTATAAAGAGCCAATAGACCCTGAGTTATTTGTATTGATAGAAAAGTTTTATGAAAAAGGTGTACTTTTTTTTGCAACAAGTGGAAGACAGCTTTATAATTTAAAACAAATATTTGAACCAGTTAAAGATAAAATAGGATATATTGCAGAAAATGGTGCAATTATATTTTATAAAGATAAAATATTGCATAAATCGGTAATAGATTTAGAATTAGCAAAAAATTTATCTAAAAAAATATTAGAAAAAGATGATATAGAATTATTTATATGTGGAGAGCATACAACATATATTATGCCTAAATCAAAAGATTTTGATAATTTAATAGGAAATGAGATACAAAATCATATTACACCTATTAAACATTTTGATGAAATAAATCAAGATATTGTTAAAGTATCATTTTTTTATAAAGAAGGCATAAATGATGAAATAATAGAGGATTTTGTTAAAGATTTTGGAGATAAATTTCAACATACAGTTTCGGGGCATACCTGGTATGATTTTATGAACCTTAATACACATAAAGGAAATGCTATAAAAATATTACAAAACGTTATTAATGTATCAAGTGAAGAAACAGTTGCATTTGGAGATAATTTTAATGACATAGAAATGTTGACAGATGCAAAGTATAGCTATGCTATGGAGCAAGCGCACGATGAAGTGAAAAAGGTTGCAAATTATACTTGTAGTAATGTAGTAGAAACTTTAAAATATCTTTATAATAAATTTTTTGAGAAGGAGTAGAATATGACTAATGATATGACAGTAGGAAATCCTACTAAACTAGTTATAAAATTTATTATCCCACTTCTTATAGGCAATATATTTCAGCAATTTTATAGTATGGTAGATACTATTATAGTTGGTAAATATGTGGGAACAAATGCACTAGCAGGAGTTGGTTCAACAGGTGCTATAAACTTTTTTATATTAGGATTTGCAATGGGCTTGACAACTGGATTTGCTGTGCCTATTGCTCAAGGCTTTGGAGCAAATGACTATGATAAAGTAAGGCATTTTGTAGCTATGAGTACATATCTTACAATTATTATAGGAATAGTAATAACTATTTTGTCTACTATAAGTTTAGGTCCCTTATTAACTATTACTAAAACACCAAGTGATATATATGAATATGCATATGATTATATGATAATAATATTGGCAGGGATACTTACAAATATGGCATATAATATGACAGCTAGTATATTAAGAGCTTTAGGAGATAGTAAGACACCATTATATTTTCTTATTGTTGCATCATTTTTAAATATAGTGTTAGACCTTTTATTTATACTATCATTTAATATGGGAGTTGCAGGTGCAGCGTGGGCTACAATTATATCTCAAGGAATATCTGCTTTATTATGTGTTATTTATATGAATAAAAAATTTGAAATATTAAAAATGAGAAAAGAGGATTTTGAATATAAACAAAGTTCAGCTAATTTACTTTTAAGAATTGGGATTCCTATGGCGTTTCAAACTTCAGTAATAGCCATAGGAAGCATACTTTTACAAAGTGCAGTTAATTCTTTAGGTACTATATATGTTGCAAGTTATACTGTATGTTGTAGAATAGAACAATTAGCTATACAGCCATTTTCTACATTAGGCATTGCAGCAACTACGTATACAGGACAAAATCTTGGGGCAGGTAAGTTAGATAGGATAAAAGAAGGTATGAAAAAAATGACAATAATTGGTATTATATTAGCAATTTTATGTGCAGGTATAATATATATATTTAACATACCTCTTATAAACTTATTTATATCAGAAGGTGATGATAAAGTATTAGTTATAAAGTATGTTAGACAATATTTAATATGGGCTTGTTTATTCTTTATACCTCTTATGCTTTTAATATTATACAGAAGTTCTATACAAGGTATGGGAGATGCTACGTTCCCTATGGTAGCTAGTATTGTAGAGTTAGTTGGTAGAGTAGCTGTCGCAACAGGACTTGTAGCTTTTATTGGATATTTATCTATATGTATTGCTTGTCCAGTAGCTTGGACAGGTGGGGCTTTAATTGTTGTTCCAGCATATTTTATGAAAATGAAAAAATTAGAAAAAAATGTTGTACAAACAGAAGGTATTTAAAATGTATAAAAATATAATAGACCAAAAGAAAGTATTTTTTAAAACAGGAATAACTAGAAATATAGAGTTTAGAATAAAAATGCTCAATAATTTAAAAAAAAGCATATTAAAATATGAAGAAGATATTATGCTTGCCTTAGAAAAGGATTTAAGTCGTTCTAAATCCGCTTCATATACGGCAGAAATATTGCCTATTTTACAAGAAATAGACTATTTTATAAAAAATGTAAATAAATTATCAAAAATAAAAATAAAAAAGACACCTAATGTGTTTTTTGGATATAAAAGTTATGAAATAAAAGAACCTTATGGTGTTTGCTTTATTATATCTCCGTGGAATTATCCTCTTTTACTTACTATTTCTCCACTTATTGGAGCTATAGCAACAGGCAATTGCTGTATAATAAAACCATCAGAATATTCTATAAATAGTTCTAATGTATTAAAAAAAATTATAGATGAAGCTTTTAAAGAAAATTATTGTCAAGTTATTTTAGGTGAGGCAGACGTAGTAGAAAATATTATAGACAATGGTGTAGACTTTATATTTTTTACAGGTAGTACAAACGTAGGAAAAATAATAATGAAAAAAGCAAGTGAAACTTTAACTCCAATAAGCTTAGAATTAGGTGGAAAAAGTCCGTGTATTGTAGATAAAAATATAGATTTAGATAAAACAGCTAAACGTATAGTCTGGGGTAAAACTTTAAACTCAGGGCAAACTTGTATAGCTCCAGACTATTTATTAGTTGATGATAAAATAAAAGATAAATTAATAGAAAGACTTATTTTTTATACAGAAAATATGTGGAATAAAAATGCTTTAAAAAATTCATATTATTCTAAAATAATAAATGAAAAAAATTTTAATAGAATATTAAATTTAATAAATGATGGTGATATTTTATATGGTGGAAATTATGATAGAGAAACTTTAAAAATTGAACCAACATATATAACAAATGTTTCAATGTATGACAACATTATGAAAGAAGAAATATTTGGTCCTGTTTTACCTATAATAAGCTATAATAATATAGAACAGATATATGATATAGTTGAGTATAATAAAAATCCTCTAGCTATGTATATATTTTCTAAAAATAAAAGCTTTGTTCATACTTTAATAAAGAATATACCTTGTGGTAATGTTTGTATAAATGATACTATTTTACAAGTAAGTAATCATCATATACCATTTGGTGGGAGAGGCACTAGTGGTATAGGAGTATATCACGGAGAGTACAGCTATGATTTATTCTCTCATAAAAAGGGGATTTTAAAAGCTAATAATATTTTTGACTTACAAACTAGATATAAAAATACAAATAATTTAGCCTCTATAAAAAAATTATTGAAGCTAATAAAAGCTATATAAAAGGTTAATTTTAGCCTTTTATATAGCTTTTATTATTACAATTATATAATTTTATTCTTGTTCTATATTTGTACTATCAGTTAAATTATTTTCATTCATTTTTCTTATGTATATATCAAAAATATGATTAAAAATATAAGAATTAAAAAATGCTAATATACCTGGAATAAACACTAAAACAGGTGGAACACGAGTAGCAGATAAAATTATAACAATAGCTAAAATCATCATTAAGGTAGTCCAACCCAAGTGTCTAATAGACATTATAAAAGAAAATTTAAACATATTTTTAGTAGTATTTTCAAATTTTGATATTAAAGGGAAAATATAAAGGTTTATTACTGAATAAAATAAAAAAATTATCCAAAATAAATAATACATAAAAAGACCTTTTGTAGTAGGTATAAATTTAAAATAATAAATATCAACAATAAGCACAATACCAACTATGAAAAGAATAAGCCAAACAATAGTCCCTTGCTTAAAATTTTGTTTAAATGCTTTAAAAAAATCTCTAATAAGATAACCTTCTTCATCTTTAGCTAGTTTTAAAAATACATAATATAATGCAGAATTAGCAGCACCTATTGTAAAAATAGGTATACAAAATATAAGATATATTACACTTAAAAAACAAGCATCAAAAAATTTTCCAACAAATCTCCAAGCAGGATTGTCTAAATCAAAAAAACTATTCATTTTTACCTCCTAATTATATATATTTAATATTATAGCATATTTTTTATATTTAGAAAAGAGCGAGATTGATAATCAATTTTTTTGATACTTTATATCAAAAAACAGCTATTTCTATTATTTTTCTTGAATAATGTGGTAATTTTATAAATTTCCACGAATTAAAACCAAAACCCGTTTATAATTTTTATTTAAAAAATAAAGTTATAGTTTAATTGAAATTAATAAAAAAAATAATTGTTGACATAAATGTTTTAAATATGTAATATAAAGATATAATTAAAATTGAGGTGATTAATATGAATAATAATGATATATATGATGTAGTTATAATAGGTTCAGGACCTTCAGGCTTAGCAGCTGCTATATATGCACAACGAGCAAAATTAAATACTATAACAATTGAAAAACAATATATGAGTGGTGGTCAAGTTTTAAACACTTATGAAGTAGATAATTATCCTGGGTTGCCAGAGATTAATGGGTTTGATATGGGGCAAAAGTTTAGACAACACGCAGAAAAATTAGGAGCTAAATTTATAAAAGACGAAGTTTTGGAACTTAACATAATGGATAAAATTAAAAAAGTACATTGCAAAAATAATGAGTTTTTAACAAAAACTGTAATAATAGCTACAGGAGCTCAACATAGACTTTTAGAAGTTAAAGGTGAACAAGAATTATATGGAAAGGGTGTTTCTTATTGTGCTACTTGTGATGGAGCATTTTATAAAGAAAAAACTGTAGCTGTTGTTGGTGGTGGAGATGTAGCTTTAGAAGATGCTATATTTTTATCTAGACTTTGTAAAAAAGTGTATCTTATACACAGAAGAGATGAATTTAGAGGAGTAAAAATACTACAAGAAAAAGTATTTTCAATAGATAATATAGAAGTAATATGGGATACTGTTGTAGATGAAATATGTGGTGAAAATGAAGTAACATCTATAAATGTATCTAATGTAAAAACAAAGGATAATAAAACTTTAGATGTAGATGGTGTATTTGTAGCAATAGGAATAATACCTAATAGTCATATATTTGAAAAACATTTAAAACTTGATGAAGCAAATTATATTATAGCAAATGAAGACTGTAAAACATCTGTTGATGGTGTATTCGTGGCAGGAGATGTACGTACAAAGGCTTTAAGACAAATTGTAACAGCAGTGTCTGATGGAGCTAACGCTATTACATCTATTGAGAAATATTTAGCAACAAAATTTTAAAATTAGTTAGTTCAAAGTATAGATAAAATATTAAAAACTAATTGTTTTGATTTATCTTGTGTAAAAGTTGGATTTATAAAGAATTTATTTATTATGGAACAAAATTAGATTTTTTATTACAGTATACTTAAATAATAAAATATACCCTATATATAAAATGAAATTATATATAGGGTATATTTTAATTAAGCTATAACTTTATTTTTGGAGATAAAATTTATAAACAATGCTTGAAAGTACTTAAAATCAAGGTTTTCGTATATTTTTTTATCCCTTTATGTTTCTATATAAGTTGTTTTTGTAGAGTTGAGCACCATTTTAGAACAACAAATAAGAGATATGCATTAACACATAGGATGGTTATCAAGCCTACAAAGGCAATTTAAAACAACCTTATTTTAAGCTTTTGGTTCAATAAATATTGCATATACATTTAAACATATTAAAACTAATGGGGAAGGGGCGTATATCATTTACCAAAAAATGTACTTTAAATGCGTAATATATTAAAACAAGTTACTATCTGTATAAAGATCCATTCCTTTTGAGAAAAGGTTCGTTTCAATCATACCATTTATGACAAAATCTATCGTTTTTATCTACAACAGCAAGAGGAATTTCTACCAGTGGGGAAGCCTTTAAACCTGTTGAAAACTATAAGTTTCAATTGTTTTATATATAATTTTTACTACACTGTATTAGATAATTTTCCTTGAATAATAAAGTCTATCAGTTTTGAAGCAGAATGCTTTTCAAGCGGGAAGACTCTATTAAAATACTTGTAATAAATAAGCAGTGACCAATATACCTCATATCCTCCCTGTTCATATTCCTCTTCAGTTGGGAAATAAGATAAACAGCCGTTTGTATATCCGTTTACATAAAAGAACTCATCTTTTAGTTTTTGCATTGGTTCTAATGCAAACTCAACCATTAGTTCGTAAGGTACTCCACATATGCACCATTGACCAATGCTAAAATACTGAATTTCACATTTATCTTCTTGCATACTTATTCCCGCTTTATGTAATCTCTGAATTTCCTGTAACCATTCTGTACCATCAATACCACAGTAATGTTTTGCCTCCAACGCAATACGTTCTGCCTCGTCAAGTGATGGAACATTAGAACTAAGTGAAATACTCTCTGAATACATTTTTGTAAACAAATCTCCTGTTACATTAACTTCTTTCATTCTTTGTGCCACCTTTTCACAGACTATATTAGCTAAATCTTCTAAAGCAGTATTTGACCGGATATATTCTAATCCCTCTGCATCCACTGGAGTTAATTCAGAGTTGAAATACTTAGGAGCAATATTTCCAGCAGCACCTTGAATTACCATAACAGGACAGTGATATTTATTTTGTAGCACAGTCCTTATAGCACCAAAATAATCTGGTGAAATAAAATAATTATCTTGTTTCAAAACATTGCAGTGAGCGGTTACCCTTAATAAAAGTAAGTGCATATCATAATTTAATCTGCATACTTTTAATATTCCAACTCTATTATCAATATTATGATTGCCCTGCCGTCTGTTTACACCTATTTCAGCTTCTGTATTAGTCCAACCAACCAAAATCGGTTGCATATCAGATAAAGCACTTCTCGCAGCCAGTTCAACTTTATTGCATACCATTTCATAATAAGATGTCATATTGTCTGCATCTGGAGCAGAATGGCAATGGGAAAAACATAACATCACTTTATCGATTGAAACATCTAAGGATTTTCCCACTTTCATTCTAAGTCCATCAGACAGATATTTTGCAAACCCAATACTATCGATACAAATCAAACAACACCGTTCTTCGTTCTCCCACACAGACACTTGTGCCAATAGTGGATTCAATACTCCTCGAGACATATTATCTGCTCTATTAAAGCCAATTAGTGGAACTGATTCATTTGGTGTTATATCAACCTCTGCATATCCTAATTTCAACATAATGCATCCTCCTCCATAAATATGATTTATCCTTTTCTGTATCAGTTAAATTATATCTTTTGTAATTTTTCTACTATGTGTTTGTACCTATTAATATATCAGACAAGGGAAAGAAAATTATAAATGCTTTCATCACATATTGCTTCATTTGGTCACTAAAGTGTCAAAAAGCATTGTTGTTTTGATTAGCTTAATAGGATAAATAGCCAGGATTTGTAGGATTTTTAATGCTTTACTATTTTTTCATAGTTACAATTTAAATACTATTTTTTATAATGTAAATATATTAATGTAAAAATAATAGTAGGTGTAAATAAAATAGCTATTAAAATTATTATATTAAAAACTTGCATAATAATACCAGGCAAAAAGTCTACTGAATAACTAACTACTATAAAAGGATTATCATTACTATTAGGCAAAAAATTTAGTATAATTGTTATAATTATAGATATAACAGGTAATAACGCAAATATAAAAGAGCCAATAGGTAAAATTAAACCTATTTTTTCATTTTTTACATTTTTACATATATATATTTGTAATATTGCAAATATAGTTAGAACACCAATAATTAAAATAAAAGATAATATTGAAAGCATAAAATCACTCCTAAATTAAATAAAAATTATTTTACAAGATAGCACTTGCTACAACCAGTAGGAGTTTTTGCACAGCCACCTAAGGCAGTTTCTCTAAGTTCAGATGGCATTGTCTTACCAACAGAATACATACAGTCAATCATTTCATCTAAAGGTATAATATTTGATATACCAGCTAAAGCCATTTCAGCACATATTAAGGAGTTTGTAGTGCCTATACCATTTCTAGCTTGACAAGGAACTTCAACAAGACCAGCAACAGGGTCACAAACAAGTCCTAAAAGGTTTTGTAAAGCAGTAGAGGCAGCGTACATACATTGTTTAGGAGAGCCACCCATCATTTCAACAGCTGCAGAGGCTGCCATAGCAGAAGCAGAACCAACCTCAGCTTGACAACCAGCTTCAGCACCAGCAACGGAGGCATTTCTCATTAATAAATAACCAATAGCACTAGCATTAAATAAACCATTTAATACACATTCATCAGAAAGGTTAAATTCTTCTTGTAATGCTAATAATAAACCAGGAACAACACCAGCAGCACCAGCAGTAGGAGCAGCTACAATAATCCCCATACCAGTATTTACCTCTAACACACCAAGAGCATAAGCTAGAGCTTTTGTTGTAAGACTACCAGATAAAGATTTACCCTCTTTTAATCTATCAATAAGCTTTTTTTCTTCTCCACCGATTAATCCACCCATAGTTTTAATAGGTTGTTCCAAGGGGGCTTTAACAGCAGATTTCATTATATTTAAAGATTTAGTCATTTTTTTAATAATATCTTCTCTTGAATCACTTGTGTTGGCTAATTCACGTCTAATCATTACCTCTGATATAGGAAGATTGTTTTTTTCACATAGTTCTAAAAGTTCATTGGCATAATTAAAATTCACAGTAGTACCTCCTTATATTTGAACTAACATTACATTTAGAATATTTTTATTTTGTTTTAAAGAATTTATTATGCTATCATTTATTTTATCATCACATTCTATAATAGAATGTGCCTTTTCTCCTTTTGCGTCACGATATACTTTCATAAATGCTATATTCATATTATTATCTTGTAGGCAGTTAGCCACAAATGCTAATACACCTTTTTCATCTAAATGGTCAATAATTAGCGTAGGATATTCTCCAAAAAATTCTACTGTTATATTGTCAATAGCAACTATTTTAATCTTACCTCCACCAATAGATACACCTCTAACAACCATTTTCTCTCCTGTTTTACTTTCCATACAAACATCTACAACATTTGGGTGGTCTAAATCTATGTTACTTTCTTCAAAAGAGTAAGTTATACCAAGTTGTTTCGCTATATTAAAAGAATCTTTTATCCTTAAATCATCAGATGCAAAACCAAGACTACCACCTAATAAAGCTTTGTCTGTTCCGTGACCTTTATATGTTTTAGCAAAAGAACCGTATAATATAAATTTTACGTTACTTATTTCCTTACCAAACATTTTTCTTGCTATAGAAGATATAGAGACTGCGCCAGCTGTATGAGAACTAGACGGACCTACCATATTGGGACCTACTACATCAAAGATACTAATGAAACTCATTTTATTTCCTCCTTAAATTAAGTTTTTTATAATTAGGTTATGACTTTATTTTTCAAGATAAAAATTATAAACTTACTTTTGTTTTAATTTTATGGAAGAAAAATAATAGGAATAACCGTTTTTAGTACAAAGTACTAAAAAATTATTTTATATATTTTTTATAAAAATTATCAACAATGATAGCAATTGCATTATCTCCAGATACATTACAAGCGGTGCCAAAGCTATCTTGAGTAATATATAAAGTTATTAAAAGTCCGGCTAAGGCTCCATCAGGGTCTATACCTACCATTGATAGAAATGGAACAGCGGACATAATAGCTCCACCAGGTGCACCAGGTGCTGCAATCATTACAACTGCTAGTGTTAGTATAAACGGAATTATTATTCCAAAATTTATATCTAGATTATTCATTAATAAAACACTTGTCACACAAGAAGTTATAGTTATCATACTACCAGCTAAATGAATGTTTGCACATAGAGGGATAACAAATTCTCTTATTTGAGGAGAGGTATTATTTTTTTTAGCACAATCTAAGTTTATAGGGATTGTAGCAGCCGAAGATTGTGTTCCTATTGCTGTTAAATATGCAGGTATTTGATTTTTTAAAAGTTTTAAAGGATTTTTTTTACCAATAAAACCAGCAAATATAAATATTGCTATAATATATAGAATATGAAGTATAATAACTGTTATAAAGACTTTCCATAATACAGAAAGTATAGAAAAAGCTTGACCACTATATGTTAAATTTGCAAATGTTGATAATATATAAAAAGGTATAAAAGGAATTATTGCTTTATTTAAAACTTTTGTTATAATTATAGAAAATTCTGTAAAAAAGTCATAAGTAATATATCCTATTTCTTTACCTTTCATTGTACTAATTGATAAACCTAATAAAAACGCTAATACAACAGCAGAGGTAACATCAAATAGTGGATTTAACTCAATAGAGAACAAAGGTTGTATAAAAGCAGTTTCATCAGTTAAATTTGTAAATACATTATTAGCCATAAAGTATGGAAAAAGATTAATAGCTACTATATATGCTATTGTACCAGCTATTAATGTTGACATATAAGAAACAAAAGTTGTAAATCCAAGTAATTTACCAGCGCCTTGACTTAAATCGGAAATACCTTTTGTTATATATGCTAATATCATAAGAGGTATTATAAATTTTAAAAATAAGCTAAAAAAATTAGCTAATGTAACAACTATTTTCATTATAATTTCAAAACTTTCAAATCCTTTAATAGATAATATTAAAGTAGAATATCCTAGTAAAATGCCTAGCACAATACCAGCAATAAGTTTTGGAATAAGTCCTATTTTCTTTTTTTGCATAATATTTGTTCCTTTTCATTTTAGATTTATAAAGATTATATATTAAATAGTAAAAAAGTACAAGTATTTTATTAAAAATTATATAAAATTAATAAATATAAAAATATAAACTAAAAATATATAATAAAATATATAGAAAAAATTATTAAAGTATGGTAAAATATTAAAATATAAAATTATATTTAAAAATATTATATAATTAAAGATAACAACAAATAATAAAACAATCTATAAACTACACTTTGGAGGATTAAAATGAAGAAAATACCACTTTTTATATTATCTATTATACTTATATTTATAGACCAAATAGTTAAGTTTATATGTTTACAAAAACTAAAGCCAATAGGTTCTATTAAAGTCATAGAAAACTTTTTTTATCTTACTTATGTAGAAAACAAAGGAGCAGCCTTTGGTATGCTCCAAGGTGCTAGGTGGATATTTATAGGTATAGCTTTTATTGCAGTTATTTTTTGTATATATTATTATAATAAGTTACCTAAAAATAAGTTTTTAAATATTAGTAAAATTTCATTAATATTTATTATAGCTGGTGCAATAGGTAATATGATAGATAGATTATTTAGAGGTTATGTTGTAGATATGTTTCATTTTATATTTTGGGGAAGAGAATTTGCCGTATTTAATGTGGCAGATATACTAGTGTGTGTAGGTACGTTTTTTATTGCAATAGCTATTATCTTTTCAGAAGATTCTAAAAAAGAAAAAATAGATAAAGAAAAGGGAGAATAGTTTTGAAACAACTAGAATTTACAATATTAAAAGAAGATGAAGATAAAAGAATAGATAATTTTTTAAATGAAAATTTAGAAGATATATCAAGAAGTAGAATACAAAAACTTATAGAAGAAAATCAAGTATTAGTAAATAACAAAAATATTAATAAAAATTATAAGTTAAAAATAAATGATTATATTGTTGTAAATATAGAAGAACCAAAAGAAATAGATATTCTTCCAGAAAATATACCTCTTGATATAGTTTATGAAGATGATGATGTTATACTTATAAACAAACCTCAAAATATGGTTGTTCACCCTGCTAATGGACACTATACAAACACATTAGTAAACGCTTTAATGTTTCATTGTAAAGATAATTTATCTGGAATAAATGGAGCTTTGCGTCCAGGGATAGTACATCGTATAGACAAGGATACATCAGGGATACTTGTTGTTGCTAAAAATGATAAAGCTCATAAAAGTTTATCAAATCAGCTAGAAAATCATTCTATGACTAGAGTATATTATGCTATTGTATATAATAATTTAAAAAATGACATAGGAACTATAGATAAACCAATAGGGAGACACCCGATAGATAGAAAGAAAATGGCAGTTATAGAAAAAAACGGTAAAAGAGCAGTGACACATTATGAAGTGTTAAAGAGATTTAAAAAGTATACATTCATTAGACTAAAATTAGAAACAGGTAGAACTCATCAAATAAGAGTGCATATGGCATATATAGGCAACCCTCTTTTAGGAGATACTACTTATGGAGGACAAAAACAACCATTCAAACTTGTAGGGCAAGTATTACACGCTAAGGTTTTAGGATTTATACACCCAACTACAAATGAATATATGGAATTTGAAACAGAGTTACCACAATATTTTAATGAACTTTTAAACAAACTACAATAAATGTAAAGGAGAAACTCTATGATTTTTCAAAGAAAAGATTTTATAAGTCTTATGGATATAAGTGCTGAAGAAATATTACATATATTAGAAACAGCAGAAACTATGAAACACGTTATAGGTAAAAAAAATAAAAAATCACCTTATTTAGAGGGAAAATCAGTAATAGTTTTATTTTATGAAAAAAGTGTAAGAGCAAAACTTTCATATGAATTAGCTGCTCAATATTTAAGCGCTAATATAGTAGACATAGTAGTGTCTGAAACTAATAATAGATATGAAAATTTACACGAGATGGGAAGAACAATAGACCAAATGGGAGCAGACTTTATAATATGTAGGCACCCTATGAGTGGAAGTGCTAAATTTATAGCTGAAAATGTTACTGCTAGTGTTATAAACGCAGGAGATGGCATTAATGAAAATCCTAGTCAAGCTCTTTTAGACTTAATGACTATAAAAAATACTAAAGGTGGATTTAAAGGATTAAAAGTAGCTATTATAGGCGATGTTGAAAGTTCCAGAGTTACTAGAAGTAACATATGGGGACTTTTAAAATTAGGAGCAGACGTATGTGTGTCAGGACCTCCTACTATGATACCACCAGAGTTAGAAAAATTTGGCGTTAGAGTATATTATAATCCAAAAGAAGCTGTAAAAGACGCTGATGTTATAATGACACTTAGACTACAAGATGAAGTGTCTTATGGAAGTAAGTTAGCCTCTTTTAATGAATATAAAAACTTTTTTAAACTAGACGAAACACTTTTATCTTATGCAAGCAAAGACGCAATAGTAATGCACCCTGGAATGCCTCACAAAAGTATAGAAATATCTACATCTATATTAGAAACAACTCGTGTACTAATGGACGACCAAATAACTAACGGCGTAGCTGTACGTATGGCTTTATTTTACTTATTATCTTTAGGAATGGGGGTATAATTTAGATGGATTTATTAATAAAAAATGCCAAAATTGTGTCTAATGGTATAATGGAAAAAGAGTGTAAAGATATTTATATAGAAAATGGTGTTATAAAAAATATAGATAAAAACATAAACGTAGAAAATATTAAAATATTAGATGCTAAAAATAACCTTGTGTTACCAGGATTTATAGATATTGAATGTAGAATATTTGAAAACGGATATGAAAGTAAAGAAAATGTAATAAAACTTTCACAAGCTGGTAGCAAGGGTGGATTTACTACTATAACTACGTCATCTTCAGCAAAGCCAATAGTAGATAATAAGACTGTTGTAGAATATATACACTCTAAATGTAAAGGGATAAATAATATAAATTTATATCCTATTGGAAATATGACTAAAGGTGGAGAAGGTAAAGAAATAGCAGAAATAGGTGAAATGATTTTAACAGGTGTTGTAGCCATATCCGATGGAGGAGTTCCCATAGAAGATACAAGTCTTTTAAGAGATATATTTTTATATTCTAAAATGTTTGATGTAACTCTTATGACTACTTTAATAGAACATAATTTATCTAAAAATGGAACTGTAAATTATGGATATATGGCAACAAAGTTAGGACTTATTGGCATACCTAGAGAAGCAGAAGAAATAGAAACATCTAAAAACATTATTTTGGCTAAATATACAGGAGCAAAGGTACATATATCTTATGTCACCACAAAAGGTGCAGTAGAACTTATTAGAAGTGCTAAAAAAGAAGGAGTAAATATAACTTGTAGCACAGCTCCACATTATTTTACTCTTACAGACAGTGCAATTGATAATTATAACACTTTAGCAAAAGTTATGCCTCCTCTTAGAGAAGAAGAAGACATAATAGCTATAAAAGAGGGGCTTAAAGACGGAACAATAGATATAATAGCATCAGGACATTCACCTTCTCTTTATGAAAAAAAGGTTATGGAGTTTGAAAGAGCGGACTTTGGTATATCTGGATTAGATGTTGCTTTTAACATTACTAATACAAAGCTTATAAAAGAAGGTGACTTTTCAATAGAAGACATAACATTATTTATGAGTAAAAATCCAGCAAAAATTTTAGGATTAAATAATAAAGGTGAAATAAAACAAGGATATGATGCAGATATAATTATTATAGATAAAGATACAAAAAAGACTATTAAATCTAGTGAATTTGTATCCAGAGCTAAATATTCACCTTATGAAAATATGACAGTTTTTGGCGATATATTAACAACAATAGTTGGTGGAAATATTTTATATAATAAAGAATAAAATTGTATTAATTTAAAAAATAACTGTTGCAATAGTTGTTTTTTAATGGTATAATAAACATAGCGATAATATTACTCAGATTTAGAGAGTGGGGACTTCCCACTCTCCTTTTGTATGATAATTAATTTTAATACAGAAAGGAGTTTATTCTATGCAAACAAAAGATATTATTAAAAAAGTAGAAGATTATGTTTTACCTATTATCCAAAAAAATAGCTATGAACTTGTAGAAATTGAATTTGTAAAAGAAGGTTCAAACTATTATTTAAGGCTATATGTTGATAAAGAAGGTGGCTTTTCTATAAATGACTGTGAAATAGTAAGTAGATATTTAGAACAAAAATTAGAATCAGATGATTTTATAGATAAAGCATATATATTAGAGGTAAGTTCGCCTGGTATAGATAGAGTTCTTAAAAAAGATAGTGAATATGAAAAATATAAAGGGCGTATTGTAGATATTAAACTTTATAAACCTGTTGATAAAGTAAAAGAGTTTCAAGGAGAACTTGTAGGACTTGTTGATGGGAATATAGTAATAAAAGAAGATAATAAAGAAATTGTATTTGATAGAAAAGACGTAGCTACTTGTCGTTTAGCAGTTATTTTCTAATGGTATAAATATAATTATTAAGGAGGATAATATAATGAATAGCCGTGAACTTATGAAAGCTTTACAGCTAATAGAAAAACAAAGAGGAATAGATAGAGAAGAAATTTTTCAAGCAATAGAAAATTCTTTAATATCTGCGTGTAAAAAGAACTTTGGAACGTCACAAAATATTAAAGTTGATATGAATAGAGAAACAGGTGAGGTTACTGTTTATGCTCAAAAAGAAGTTACAGAAGATGTTTATGATGGATTTTTAGAAATATCTCTTGAAGAAGCTAAAGAAATAAATCCTAATTATGAATATGGAGATATAGTTGATATTCAAGTAACACCTCGTGACTTTGGACGTATATCTGCTCAGGCTGCTAAACAAGTTGTTGTACAAAAATTTAGAGAAGCAGAAAGAGAAAAATTATATAATGAATTTGTCGTTAAACAAAATGATATAGACACAGGTATAATAAGAAGAATAGAAAATAAAAATATAGTAGTATCACTTGGTAAGATAGATGCTATTATCCCACCAAAAGAACAAGTCCCAACAGAAGAATATAATGTTCACGATAGACTTAAAGTATATATATTAAATGTTAGAAAAACAACAAAAGGAGCTCAAATAACAGCTTCAAGAACACACTTTGAACTTGTAAAAAGACTTTTTGAACTTGAAGTACCAGAGGTATATGACGGAACAGTAGAAATAAAAGGATTAGTTAGAGAAGCAGGGTCAAGGACTAAAATGGCAGTATTTTCTAAAAATAGTGATGTAGATGCTATTGGAGCTTGTATAGGTAATAATGGTAATAGAGTAGCTGTCATAATAAATGAACTTAGAGGCGAAAAAATAGACATTTTAAATTGGAGCGAAGACCCAAAAATTTATATAACAGAGGCTTTAAAACCTTGTAAGGTGTTAGCTTTAGAATTATGTGAAGAAGAAAAGGCAGCTAAAGTAGTTGTTCCAGATGACCAACTTTCTCTTGCTATTGGTAAAGAAGGTCAAAATGTTAGATTAGCAGCTAGACTTACTGGTTGGAAAATAGACATTAAAAATGAAACTCAAGCAAAAGCTACAAATTTTATAGATTTTGATAATAAAGAAGTATATATTGTAGATAAAAATGCAAATAATACAGAAGAGAGTATAAAACTTGACGAAGATAATTTAGATAATATAGACAATTTAGAAGATATAGAAGAATAGGAGGATATATATGATTAAAAAAAAGGTTCCTCTTAGAAAATGTACTGGTTGTCAACAAATGAAAGAAAAAAAAGAACTTATTAGAGTTGTAAGAACAGATGAAGATCAATATTATATAGATTTGACAGGCAAAATGTCAGGACGTGGAGCCTATATATGTAAAAGTATAGAATGTTTTGAAAAGGCTTTTAAATCAAAAGGGCTAGAACGTTCTTTTAAAGCCACTATACCAAAAGATATATATGAAAAACTTAAAAGTGAGTTGATTTTAGATGAATAGAAAATTATTATCTATGCTTTCTATATGTCAAAAAGCTGGTAAAATAGTATCAGGTGAGTTTGCCGTAGAAAAGGCTTTGCAAGAAAGAAGCGCCCTATACGTAATAATAGCTAGTGATGCATCAGAAAATACTAAAAAGAAATTTGAAAACAAAGCTTTTTATTATAAAGTAGAAAGTGTAATATATGGTGAAAAACAACAGCTAAGCCATTGTATAGGTAAGTTTAATAGAGCAGTATTTGCTATTTTAGATGAAGGATTTTGTAATAAAATAAAGGAATATATAGAAAATGATATAAAACAGGGGTGATTTATTTGGGAAAAATTAGAGTACACGAACTTAGAAAAAAAATAAGTGAAACAATCAAAAAAGACATAGAAAATAAAGAACTTATAGAAAAATTATTAGAATTTGGTATAGAAGTAAAAAGTCATTCTAGCAGTATTGAAGAAAAAGATGCTGACCTTATATTAGAATTTTATGTAGAAGAAAATTCTCCTAAAGAAGAAAAAGAACCAGATGTAGAAATAGCTAGTATTGATAATAAACAACAAAAGTCTAATAAAAAAGATAAAAAATCTAAGAAGAACAAAAAAGAGGATAAAAAAGAAAAAGAAGATATGATAAATGAAAATGTACAAAGTGAAGATGATGATATAAAAATAATACAAATAGAAAAAACTATAACAGTAAAAGAATTGGCAGAAAAATTAAATACAACAAGCTCTGACCTTGTAATGCGTCTTATGAAAAGAGGCGTAATGGCAAACTTAAATCAAGAAATAGACTTTGAACTTGCATCTTCTATATGTGAAGAATTTGACGTTTTGACAGAAGAAGCTGAAGAAATAGATATTTTAGAAGAAACATTTAAAGATGACGACGACGATGAAAATCTTACTGAAAGACCACCAGTTGTTGTTGTTATGGGACACGTAGACCATGGTAAAACTTCTCTTTTAGACTCTATTAGAAAAAGTCGTGTAACAGAAAAAGAGGCAGGTGGTATAACTCAACATATAGGTGCATATACAGTATCTATTGATAATAAACCTATTACATTTTTAGATACTCCGGGGCACGAGGCTTTTACTGCTATGCGTATGAGAGGAGCTAGTGTTACAGACATTGCTATCCTTGTTGTTGCAGCAGATGACGGTGTTATGCCTCAGACAATAGAGGCTATAAACCACGCAAAAGCAGCTGGAGTTGAAATAATTGTAGCTATAAATAAAATAGACAAAGAAAGTGCTAATCCAGACAGAGTTAAACAAGAACTTACAGAATATGGACTTCTTGCTGAGGATTGGGGTGGTGATACTATATGTGTGCCAGTTTCTGCTGTTAGTAAAGAGGGTATTGACAACCTTTTAGAGATGATTATCCTTGTAGCAGAAATGAAAGAACTTAAAGCTAACCATAACAAAAAGGCTAGAGGTACTGTCATAGAGGCTAAGCTAGATAAAGGAAGAGGCTCTGTTGCTACTGTGTTAGTACAAAGTGGTACATTAAAAGTAGGTGACCCAGTTGTAGCTGGCTCTACTTATGGTAAAATAAGAGCTATGATGAATGATAAGGGACAAAAAGTAAAATCAGCAGGACCTTCTATACCAGTTGAAATTTTAGGTCTTAGCGAAGTACCATCGGCTGGAGATAGTTTTTATGTAGCTAAAAGTGATAAACAAGCAAGACAAGTTGCAGAGGCTGTTATAGCCAAAGATAGAGTGGATATGATTAAATCAACTCCACAAAAAGTGTCTTTAGATGATTTATTTACACAAATACAATCTGGTAATATGAAAGAACTTAATATTGTTATTAAAGCCGATGTGCAAGGCTCTGTGGAAGCAGTACGTTCAAGCCTTGAAAAGCTATCTAACGAAGAGGTAAGAATAAGAACTATTCACGGTGGTGTTGGTGCTATTACAGAATCTGACGTTATGCTTGCTAGTGCATCTAATGCTATTATTATAGGATTTAATGTAAGACCTGAAAATACAGCTAAATCAGTAGCAGAAGACCAAAAAGTAGATGTTAGATTATATCGTGTAATATATAATGCAATAGAAGATATAAACTCAGCTATGAAAGGTCTGTTAGACCCAGTTTATGAAGAAAAAGTTATAGGTCACGCTGAAATTAGACAAATCTTTAAAGCATCAGGTGTTGGTACTATTGGTGGTTCTTATGTAACCGATGGTAAAATTATTAGAAACTCTCAAGTTAGAATAATAAGAAATGGTATAGTTGTATATGAAGGAGAACTTGCAGCCCTTAGAAGATTTAAAGACGATGTAAAAGAAGTAAACTCAGGATATGAGTGTGGACTTTTATTTAATAAATTTAATGATATAAAAGAAGGGGATCAAGTAGAAGCATTTATTATGGAACAAATCCCTCAATAAAGGAATGATTTTATGAAAAATAATACAAGAATGATAAGAATAAATGATGAGATAAAAAGAGAATTATCTGAAATAATTAGAACAGAACTTAAAGACCCTCGTATTGGCGTTATGACAAGTGTTTTAAAAGTAGAAACAACTAATGACTTAAAATATTGTAAAGTTTATATTAGTGTCTTAGGCGATGAACACCAAAAAGAAGAAGTTATTAAAGGGCTTAAAAATGCTAGTGGATTTATTAGAAAACAGGTAGCTATGAGAATTAATTTAAGAAATACACCTGAATTTAAGTTTGAACTTGATGATTCTCTTGAATATAGTATAAGAATATCAAAATTAATAGATGAGGTAAATAAAGGTGAATAATATTTATAAAGATATAGAACCATTTATTAAACAAATAGAAAATAGTAAAAACATAGCAATAGCTGGACATATAGCACCAGATGGAGATGCAATAGCTGCATCTTTAAGCCTTGCTATGACTATACAAAAAATGGGCAAAAATCCTGTTATATTATTAGAAAATTATGTAGACACATATAATTATTTAAAAGGACACCATATGGTGTTTAAAGGTGATTATGACACTTTAAATATAGATTTATTTATTAGTGTAGATTGTGGTGACATAGAAAGATTAGGAAAAGCAAAACCTATTTTTGAAAAAGCAAAAAATACAGTTAATATAGACCACCACATTAGTAATAATAACTTTGGAGAGTTAAATATAGTAAATCCAAAAGCATCTTCTACTTCAGAGATTATATTTGAAATAGTAAATCATATAGGAATAATAGATTTAGACATAGCTACTGCTATTTATACAGGCATAGTTTTTGATACTTGTGGATTTAAACATAAATCAACTGGTAAAAGAACTCATCAGATAGCTAGTGAACTTATAGAAATAGGTGTAGATAACTCTATGGTACATACCCAACTGTTATATACCCATACATTAGCTAATAGTAGACTTTTAGCTAAAACTATCCAAAACATATATATTGAAAATGATATAGCTATATCTACTCTTACTAAAAATGAAATACTAGAAGAATGTAAAGCTTCATATGAAGATTTAGAAGGTATATCTGGATATTTAGTAGATATAAAAGGTATAAATGTTGGAGTATTTTTATATGAAAAAAGAGATGGGTCTTTAAAAGTAAGCTTTAGGTCTAAAACTATTGATGTGAATAAAATAGCAAGTAGTTTTGGTGGTGGAGGACATATTTTAGCTAGTGGTGCTACTATTACTAATATGTCATTAGAACAAGCTAAAGAAACTATTTTAGAAAAAATTAAAAATGTATAATTTATAAAGAAAGATGATAAATATGGAAAATATATCTGGCGTTATAAATATATATAAAGAAAAAGGCTTTACTTCTCACGATGTCGTAAACATTGTGAGAAAAAAGCTAGGTAAAATAAAAACAGGACATACCGGTACATTAGACCCAGATGCTATGGGAGTTTTGCCTATATGTATAGGAAAAGCAACTAAATTATCCGAATATATAGCATCTTCTATAAAAGAATATAAAGCTATTGTAACACTTGGTAAAACTACTACTACACAAGATAGCTCAGGAGATATTATAGAAGAAAAACTTGTTAATTGTAGTAGGGAAGATATAAAAAATGTAGTATCTAAATTTAAAGGAGAAATAATGCAAACTCCTCCTATGTACTCTGCTATAAAAATAAACGGAAAAAAGCTTTATGAATTAGCTAGAGAAGGCAAAGAAATAGAACGTAAACAAAGAAAAATAACTATACATAATATAGAAATAAATAGATTTATAGATAATGAAAACTTTGAAATTACAGTTTTATGTTCTAAAGGAACTTATATAAGAACTTTATGTAATGACATAGGTAAATCCCTTGGATGTGGGGCATATATGAGCTATCTTTTAAGAACTAGAACAGGTAATTTTTATTTAGATAATGCTATAAAGCTTGAAGATATAGACAGAGTATTAGAAAACAATAATATAAAAGATATAATGATACCTATGGAACAAGTTTTATCAGATTATAATAAATTTATTGTTACAAAAAATGGTAATAAGTTTTTATATAATGGTAATAAAATAAGTTTTAACTATATACAAAATAAAAAAGATTTAAAACAAAATGAAAAAATAATTATATATGATGAAGACAACAATCTTATTGGTATATATGTTGTTTTAATAGACTGTATAAAGCCTTTAACTATGTTAATATAGCTTTAAACATTTATATAAATATAAAATACCAATATAAAAATAATAAACTAAAATGATAACTAACTTTAATAAATAGGTGGTTTTTATTTATAATTATACAATTTATGATATTTTATAAAATATTTTTTCAGGATTTTATTTATTTTATTGGTATTTTATAGATTTTATTATATAGAGTATAAGCTATATAATTTAAGTAAGAATAATAGCTTTGATTTAATATGAGTTTTAAATATTAAAAAGTGCGTAGTAATTACTACGCACTTTTTAATACTAAAGCATAAAGCACTAAAAAACTAATATTTTGTTTATTTTAACACTAAAGCATTAAAAAACTAATTAATTTTCATTTTTAATTGTGCATAATGCCGTCTTCCATAGTATATTGTTCAAGTGAATTTTCTTTTACCTGAATACAAATAAAGCTAATTGGTTCATCATCTGATGCAAAAAATTGACGTTGACCTTGAGGAGAGATACGAATCCAATCACCTGATATAAGTTCAATAGTTTCTCCATCTACAACTGCTTTTCCTTTGCCTGAAAGAATAAAATAGATTTCTTCGTTATTTTTGTGAGAATGAACAAAAGGGACACAGGTTCCAGCTGGAAGATTATTGATACTTATCTCTGCTCCTGTTAATGATAGCTTATCGTGAAGCTCTGTTCTTGAATCTTGTGATATACTAACTTTGTTATAATTTTTCATTTTATCTACCTCCTGATACATTTTAATGTAATAATCATTGTTACAATAAAATTATATCAAAGTTTAATTGTAATGTCAATAGTTACAACAAATTTTCTATATCTTTTCTTATATCTTCAAGTGTAATAGAAGCAAGCTCTTTTTCCATAGCACTTTGGATTCTCTCTAACTTATCATCCATAATCAAATGAATATTTTGTCCAACAGGGCATTTTACATTGGGATTTTCGTGAAAATTGAATAAACCTTTGCTATCTATACAATCTACAGCGTGATAAATATCTAAAAAACTAATTTCATTTAGTGGCTTTGCAATAGATGCGCCTCCAGAACCTCTTGCAACCTCCGCAATTCCCGCAACTTTTAACTGTCCAAGTATCTTACGAATAATAACTGGATTAACATTTGTGCTACTGGCAAGAAAATCACTAGTTATTTTATAGTTATCCTTAAATGTATCGATACACACCAGTATATGCACAGCTAGAGTAAATCTGCTTGAAATTTGCATTTGTCCTTCCTCCTTTTATTAGAATTATAACATTAGGGTAGTATAAAATCAATGATTATAAGAGGAATATTAGAATGAATATATTAATTATTAGATAAACTTTTTAAGCAAAATATAATTTTTGTACTAAAGTATATATTTTTAAGGTTTATAAAAGTAAAATTAAAAATTTAATATATTAAATAAGTTTTTATAAACATAGAACCAATAAATAGAATTTTTATAACAATTAATATTAGGGTTTATTTATCCATAATATATTATATAAATAACAATATAGACAATTAAATATGAAATATATAGACAAAAGATAAAAAATATAATAAAATACAAATTAAGATATTAAAAATAATAAATTTTTTTAGTATTAGAATTGTACTAAAAAGTGTAAAATAAAGATAAAATTATAAATTGAAAAATAAAAAACCTTAAAATACACCATATAAAAGGATATGACAAAGAATTTTTAAGAGGTGAAATATGAACATATTAGATAATTTTAATATTTTTGAACAAGGTGACAAAAAAGAAACAGTTGTTACCATAGGTAATTTTGATGGAATACATATAGGACATAAAAAACTTATTACTATTACTAAAAAATACGCTTTAGATGAAAATTTAAAATCTGTTGTTATAACTTTTAGTCCCCATCCTTTAGAAATTGTAAAAAATAAAAGTCCATTTTTTTATATTTTTTCTGAAGAAGAAAAAGATATGGAAATAAAAAAGGAAAATGTAGATTATTTTATAAAATATCCTTTTACTAAAGATTTTTCTAATGTTAGTCCTGAAGACTTTGTAAACATTTTAATAGAAAAGTTAAATTGTAAAATTCTTGTTGTTGGAGAAGATTATTGTTTTGGTAAAAATAGAACTGGTAATGTTAATGTCCTTAAAAAAATATGTGAAGAAAAAGGCATAAAAGTTATAAAAATTTCTAATATTGTTATAGATGGAGAAAGAGTAAGTAGCTCTATTATTAGAGAATGTTTAAACAATAGAAACATTAAAAAGGCAAATCTATTACTTAATAAACCTTATTACATTTTTGGCAAAGTTGTAGAGGGAAATAAATTAGGAAGAACAATTGGATTTCCTACGGCTAATATTATACCACCAAAAAATAAACTTTTACCACCAGATGGAGTATACATAACAAAAACTAAATATAATAATAGAATATATGATAGTATTACTAATATTGGCAAAAATCCAACAGTAAATAATATTGACAGAACAATAGAAACGTATATATTTGATTTTAATCAAAATTTATATAATCAAAATATTAAAGTATGTTTTTATGATTGGATAAGAGGTGTTAAAAAATTTAATGGCATAGGTGAGCTTAAAGGACAAATAGCTAAAGATATAAATATTGCTATTAATTTTTTAAAATTAAAAAATAATTCAAATTTTTAATTATTTATATGAATAAGGTATTTAAACAATATAATAGATTGATTTTAATATAAGTATTATTTTATATTTATAATATAAATTTTACTCTTGGTGAATATCTTACTTAAAATAGAAAACTAATTCTTAATCAAAAGTATATATATTTGAAAGGAGTAGTAAGTATATGGCTTCAAGTGAAAAATATTTACAATTTATTTTAGAACAGCTATCAGAGTTAGAAGATATAACATATAGGAGAATGATGGGAGAGTTTATTATTTATTATAAAGGGAAAATTATTGGGGGTATATATGACGATAGGCTACTTATAAAACCAGTAAAATCGGCAATATCATATGTTAAAACAGCCTCTTATGAACTGCCTTATGAGGGAGCAAAAGAAATGTTATTAATAGATGAGGTTGATAATAAAGAGTTTTTAAAAGGTTTATTTGATACAATGTATGATGAATTGCCACAGCCAAAGCCCAAAAATAAAAATAAATAAATTATATTTTAAATCTATTATGTTGAACTATTTATAATATAAACTTATTAAATATGAAATAAAAAGTTTAAAAATAAAAATATTTAGGTAAAAGTGTTATAATTATTAGTTTAATATTGTCATATTTATTTAATTATTTTAAAAAAGTGCTTGACATATTATTGATATATTGGTATAATATGATTTGTTGTTAGATGTGGGAGCATAGCTCAGCTGGGAGAGCACTTGCCTTACAAGCAAGGGGTCACAGGTTCGAGCCCTGTTGTTCCCACTATGCTTTTATTAAGCACACATTATGGGAGCATAGCTCAGCTGGGAGAGCACCTGCCTTACAAGCAGGGGGTCACAGGTTCGAGCCCTGTTGTTCCCACTTTTATAAAAACCTTCTCTTTTAATTATAGAAGTGAGATATATTATATCTACTTCTAAATTTGGCGGAATAGCTCAGTTGGCTAGAGCACACGGTTCATACCCGTGGTGTCGGGGGTTCAAATCCCTCTTCCGCTATATATGGGAGCATAGCTCAGCTGGGAGAGCACCTGCCTTACAAGCAGGGGGTCACAGGTTCGAGCCCTGTTGTTCCCACTTTTATAAAAACCTTCTCTTTTAATTATAGAAGTGAGATATATTATATCTACTTCTAAATTTGGCGGAATAGCTCAGTTGGCTAGAGCACACGGTTCATACCCGTGGTGTCGGGGGTTCAAATCCCTCTTCCGCTATTGATTAGCTAGGATTACCTAGCTTTTTTTGTATATGATATTATACAACTTGAAAATTTAAAGTTTTTATGTTAAAATAACTTGATAAAATTATATTAGAGAGTAGGAAGAAATTGTGAATAAACGAGAAGATGTAAGAAATATTGCTATTATAGCACACGTAGACCACGGTAAAACTACACTTGTTGACGAACTTTTAAAACAAAGTGGCACATTTAGGTCTAATCAAGTAATTAGAGAGAGAGTAATGGATTCTGGTGATATAGAAAGAGAAAGAGGTATTACTATACTTTCTAAAAACACATCTGTATATTATGAAGATAAAAAAATAAATATTGTTGATACACCAGGACACGCTGACTTTGGTGGTGAGGTAGAACGTGTTTTAAAAATGGTAGATGGTGTTGTTTTAGTAGTAGATGCTTATGAGGGAGCTATGCCACAAACAAAATTTGTTTTAAAAAATGCTCTATCTTTAAAACTACCAGTTGTTGTTTGTGTAAATAAAATAGACAAGCCAGAGGCAAGACCAGATGAGGTTGTAGATGAAATATTAGAACTTTTTATAGAACTTGACGCAACAGATGAACAGCTTGATGCTCCTTTTGTATTTGCATCAGCAAAGGCTGGTAAAGCATCTATGGAAGCAGACAAAGCTATGGAAGCAGAAGATATGAAATGCCTTTTTGACACAATTATAGATTATATACCAGCTCCACAAGGTGATATGGAAGCAGGGGTACAAATGCTTGTTACTACTATTGATTATAATGAATATGTAGGGAGAATAGGAATTGGTAAGGTTGAAAATGGTACTATAAAAGTAAATCAAGAGGCTTGTGTAGTAAACTTTAATGACCCTGACAAAAATTATAAAGTAAGAGTAAATAAACTTTATGAATATGAAGGACTTGAAAGAGTAGAGGTAAAATCGGCTACTGTTGGGTCTATTGTAGCAGTTAGTGGCATACCAGATATCCAAATAGGTGACACTATTGCTTGTATAGAAAATCCACAACCTATTGAGGTTAATAAAATATCAGAACCTACAATTGCTATGACTTTTTCTGTAAATGATAGCCCATTTGCAGGACTTGAAGGGAAATTTGTTACAAGTAGACATTTAAGAGATAGGTTACAAAAAGAACTTAATACAGACGTAAGCCTTAGAGTAGAAGAAACAGATAGTGCAGATTCATTTAAAGTTAGTGGACGTGGTGAATTACATTTATCTATATTAATAGAAACTATGCGTAGAGAGGGATATGAGTTCCAAGTTTCTCGTCCAGAGGTATTATTTAAAGACATTGACGGCAAACGTTATGAGCCTATGGAAATAGCTACGATAGATGTACCAGAAGAATTTGTAGGAAATGTTATAGAAAAGTTAGGTACTAGAAAAGGTGAAATGACAAATATGGTACCATCTAAAGGTGGATATACAAGATTAGAGTTTAATATACCAGCTAGAGGACTTATAGGATATAGAAGTGAGTTTTTGACTGACACTAAAGGTAATGGTATAATAAATACTATATTTAATGATTATGAACCTTATAAAGGTGAAATAGTAAGCCGTCCTCAAGGTTCATTAGTTGCCTTTGAATCTGGTGAAGCAGTAACTTATGGTCTTTATAATGCACAAGAACGTGGAGATTTATTTATAGGACCTGCTACAAAGGTTTATTCTGGAATGGTTGTTGGGAGAAACGCTAGAAGTGGAGATATGGAGGTAAACGTTTGTAAAAGAAAACAACTTACTAATACACGTTCCTCTGGTGCAGATGACGCTTTAAAATTAACTCCACCTATAAATATGAGTTTAGAAAAATGTATTGAGTTTATTACAGATGACGAACTTGTTGAGGTTACTCCAGAAAATCTTAGAATAAGAAAGAAAATATTAGATTCTAACCTTAGAAAAAAAGCTAATAAAAATTAATTTCATATTATAAAAATAAACTTATATAAAATTAAAGTAATATTATAAAAAGTAAGGTGTATAACCTTACTTTTTATAATATCAAAATTATTTTGTACACTCATTTAAAAGTGTTTTTAAATCATCTTCATTAAAATCATAATCTTTATTACAAAAATGACAATGTAATGTAGCTTTTTTATCTTCTTTTATTATAGTTTCTAATTCGTGTTTACCAATGCTTATTAAAGCTTTTTCTACACGTTCTCTAGAACAGTTACAATAAAATTTTACAGGGATTTTATCAAGGATATTAACACCAAAATTACCTAAAAGAATATTTAAAATATCTTCTATTGTGTTACCTTCTTCTAAAAGAGTAGTAAAAGGTTTTATAGTGGATAGTTTATTTTCTAAACTATTTATTATATCTTCATCAGCATCAGGCATAACTTGTATTATAAACCCACCAGCTTGTTTTATAGAATAATCTCTATCTACTAAAACGCCAAGACTAACAGCAGAAGGAGTTTGTTCAGATTTTGCAAAATAATAAGTTAAATCTTCTGCTATTTCTCCAGATACAAGAGGAATTTGTCCAACATAAGGTTCTTTAAGTCCCATATCTTTTATAACAGTAAGGCTACCTTCGCCTAAGGCATTTTGTACGTCTAGCTTACCATTAGGTTTTAAAGGAATGTCTACCACAGGGTTTAAAGGATAACCTTTAACACTTCCCTTATTATCTCCAGTAACCACTAAGCCTTTCCCCAGACCATTACCATTTATTTTTATAGTAACAAGGTCATCATCAGATTTTAACATAATCCCCATAATAGATACAGCTGTTAAAGCTCGCCCTAAGGCAGCAGACATAACAGGGGAGGTTTTATGGTGTAAAAATGCTTGTTGAACAGTTTCTTTTGTGTTTGCTATAAATACTCTAACGCTGCCATCTCCAGCAGTTGCTCTTAAAATATAATCCATTTTTATCTCCTTTAAATTTATTAATATATTAAACTTTTTTAAATAAAAATTATAAATAGGTTTATGTTTTTATTGTAATTTTAAAAATTATTCAAGAAAGGGTGTTTGTTTTATAAAAACATTAAAAAGCTTATTTTCCATTTTCACGAACTACAAAAAATACCCTTTGGCTATCTTTTTTTGGCTTATCAAAAGTAAGTTCATCATAAATATCTAAAAGTTCAAGTCCAGATTTTTTTATAAGTTCTTTTATTTTTTCTATTGAATATGCCTTTTCATAATGTATTTCTTCAAATCTATGATAAAGGTTAGTTTTTTCATCTTTTATAAAAAAATTTGTATAAAACTCATTTATCATTTCATCACTATCAAAATAATTTTCTAATGTATAGGCAGAATTTTCTGTTGTTTGAGAAAAAGTATTATCAGATAGAATATTTTCAAATTTATAAATTGTATTTATATCAAAAATAAAAAGTCCCTTTGGGTCTAAATAATTATTTACCAGTTTAAAAACTTGCAATAATTCATCTTCTTCTAATATATAATTTATACTATCACATATACTTAAAATACAATCTACCGTGCCATATAGCTCAAATTCTCTCATATCTTGCTCTAAATAAAGAATGTTAAGATTTTCTTTAATAGATTTTTCTCTAGCTTTTGAGAGCATTTGAAAGGAGGCATCTATGCCTATTAATTCATATCCATTTTTTGATAAAGGTATAGTAATATTACCAGTTCCACAGCCAAGGTCAGCTATTAAATTTGGTTTTAGTCCAAATTTTTCCCAAATTTTTTTTATATATATAATCCATTCTTCATATGGAGTATCTTCCATAAAAGTATCATATACTTCTGCAAAGTTTTCATAAATAGACATATTTTTATCTCCTTAAAGTAATGTTTGCTAATTATATTATATATTTATATACTGTATTTTTCAAGGATACTTTACAAAATTTTGGTTTATAATTTTAAAAACAAGGTTAATATTAAAAATTTTAACAAAAATAGATAATATATTTTATTTTTCAAATATTACTTTATCTAGTTTTATAGTTTTTAAAATTTCTATATTTTTAATATGACTTAAAGGTATTTTTAATGGATTTTTTGATAAGATTACAAAATTTGCCTGTTTTCCCTTTTTTATAGAACCTTTAATATGTTCTTCAAAATATTGATAAGCTACATTTATAGTAACAGCTTTAATAGCATCAATAGGATTTATTATTTCATCTTTACCAATAGACTTACCATCTTTAGTAACACGATTTGTAGCACACCATATAGTTTCTATCATATTAGGCATTATTACAGGAGAATCTTGGTGCAGAGTATAAACTATATCAAGTTTTTTAGATGAGTTTAAAGGACTTATATTATATGCTCTTTCTCCTAAATTTTTAATATGAGTATCACCCCAATAAAAAGTATGGGCTACAAAATATGAAGGAATAATATTTAATTCTTTTACTATAGGCAACAAGTCTTTTCTAAGTAGTTGTGCGTGTATCATAACTGGTCTAATATTATTGTTTGTATTAGTTTCATCTTTTGCCTTTTTATAACATTTTATAAATTGTTCACAAGCTGCATCTCCGTTACAATGCACTAATATTTGTACATTTTCAATAATAGCCTTTTTAAAAAAGTTTATTACCTCATTATCTTCATATATAGGATATCCTTTATATTTAATTTCATTTTCATAAGGTTTAGTAAGCCACGCTGTTTTGCCTTGTGGACTACCATCTAAAAATGCTTTATATCCTAAAAGTTTAATACCATTATTATATTTTTTAAAATATGATATATTTTCTTTTAATAAATCAGGACAATTTTTTATATCTACATATCCTATTATATCTAATATATTATCTTTACATTTTAGCATATTAAGTTCTTTTTTAGTTAAAAGTCCTTCTTGAGCAGTGGTGATACCATAACTTGCATATATTTTTTGAGCTTTGTTTATCATTTTTTTTATTTTACTTTGGTCTGGGTTATATATAGAAGCAGATTTTGATATAAAGCTATTTTCTTCTAAATATCCATTTGGTTCATTACTCCCTGGTATTCTTCCTATTTTCCCACCAATATCATCTTTTGTGTTTTCATTTATATTAAATATATCAAGTCCTTTTTGGTTGACAACTCCCATATGTCCAGAGGTATGGGTTAATAAAATAGGATTTTCTATTTCAATACTATCTAGCATAAATTTATCAGGATGAGATTTTTCTTTTAAATTATTATGGTCATATCCAAAGCCTATAATCCACTCATTTTTAGATATATTATTATCTTTTGCAAATTTTAAAATAATATTTTTTATATCATTAAAACTTTTAGCCTCTTGTAACCTTGCAAAGCTTGTTGTTAAAGCAAGTCCAGATATATGACTATGAGGGTCTAAAAAGGCAGGGAGCATAGTATTACCTTTTAAATCTACTAATTTAGCATCTTTAGCTTTTTGTTTAAGATTATCAAGGCTATCTAAATCCTCTATTATACCATCTTCTACTAATACTGCATCAACATAAAGATTATCTTCTAAAGTTATTATATCTCCACCAAAATATATAGTTTTATCCATAAAACACCTCCAAATATTTACCACTTTATTATATCATTAATAATTTATTTTATATACTTTAATTTTTGTATTTATATATTTATTTATACTTAAAAATATTTAAGTTTTATATAAATTATAGTCATAAAACACTTTTATTACATTTGACAAAGAATAGTATTAATAATATAATAAAAAAGGCTATTAAATTTTTAAAAATTAGAAAGGTATAGTATGAATAATATAATAAATGGTACTGAAATAGCTAAAAATATTAAAGACCAGCTTAAACTAGAAATAGAAAAAATAAATGATAAAAAGCCTTGTCTTGCTGTTATAATAGTAGGCAATGATGAAGCTAGTCATATTTATGTAAAAAATAAAAATAAGGCTTGTGATTATGTTGGTATAAAGTCAGATACATACTTTTTAAATTCTAATATATCTGAAATAGAACTAATACAGTTAATAGAAAAGTTAAATAATAATGAAGAGGTAAATGGTATTTTAGTACAACTACCTTTACCAAGTCATATAAATGAAAAAAATATACTTTTAAAAATAAATCCTTTAAAAGACGTTGATGGTTTTCATCCTTACAACATAGGTATGTTATCTACTAATAGTGCTAAATTAAAATCTTGTACACCGTCTGGTTGTATGGAACTTTTAAAAAGATACAATGTAGATATAAAGGGTAAAAATGCACTTGTAATAGGAAGGAGCAACATTGTAGGTAAGCCTATTTCTATGATGCTTTTAAACGAAGATGCAACAGTTACAACAGCTCATTCTAAAACAAAAAATTTAGAATACTTGACAAAAAATGCAGATATTATTATTGTGGCAGTAGGCATTGCCAATTTTTTAAAGCCACATATGATAAAAGATGGAGTTGTTCTTATAGATGTGGGTATGAATAGGGCAAAAGACGGCAACCTATGTGGTGATATAGACTTTGAATGTAGCCAAAAGGCAAGTCTTATAACACCTGTACCCGGTGGAGTTGGTCCTATGACTATTACGATGCTTATGAAAAATTGTTTAACTGCTTATAAAATACAAAATAATATAAATATAGAGGAGGATTAAGTTGGATAATAGAGTGAAAATATCTTTTGTTTCTTTAGGTTGTGATAAAAACCTTATGGATAGCGAAATAATGCTTGGACTTATAAAAGAAGAAGGATATATTGTGACAGAACAAGAAGAAAAAGCCGACATAATAATAATTAATAGCTGTGGATTTAAAATGGACGCTAGTGAAGAAGGCATAGAGAATATACTTAGAGTAGCAGATTATAAACAAACAGGAAACTGTAAAGGTATAATTGTTACAGGGTGTATGGCTCAAAGATATAAAGAAGAAATATTTGACTCCTTACCAGAAGTGGATGCTGTTGTAGGTACTGGAGATTTTGAAAACATTGGCAATGTTATAAAAGAAATATTAAACGGGCATAAACAAGTAAAGCTTATTACAGACAACAACAAGGCTTTAGATGAAAAAAATTCATTAAAAAGAATTGTTACAACGACAGGAGGATTTGCTTATCTTAAAATTGCAGAAGGTTGTGACAAACGATGCACTTATTGTACAATACCATCTATAAGAGGTAAATTTAGAAGTCGTAGTATGGAAAGTCTTGTAGAAGAGGCTAAACTTTTAGCTAGTCAAGACATTAAAGAGATTATATTAGTAGCTCAAGATTCATCTCTTTATGGTACTGACTTATATGGTGAAAAAAAACTGCCAGAGCTTTTAAGAAAATTATCACAAATAGATGACATAAAATGGATTAGAATTTTATATTGTTATCCAGAGCATATAGATGATGAACTTATAGAAGAAATGGCAACTAATGATAAGGTTTGTAAATATATAGATATGCCTATACAACACGCAGATGATAAAATATTAAAACTTATGGGAAGAAGAAGCACAAGAGATAAACTAGAACAAACTATTAACAAGTTAAGAGATAAAATGCCTAATATATGTATAAGAACTACTTTTATTGTTGGATTTCCTAATGAAACAGAAGAGGCTTTTAATAATCTTTATGATTTTACACAAAAAATGAAATTTGATAGACTTGGAATATTTACCTATTCTAGAGAAGAAGGAACACCAGCTTATAATATGGACAATCAAATAGATGAAGAAATAAAAGAAGAAAGAAAAGAAAAGCTTATGTTGCTTCAAAAAGATATATCATCAGATATATGTAAAAACTTTATAGGACAAACTTTAGAGGTTATAGTAGAGGGCAAGTTAGAGGGAGAAGACAACGTATATTGTGGCAGAAGTTATAGAGATTGTTATGAAATAGATGGCTTTGTGTTTTTTAAAGCACCAGAAGATATGGAACTTATAGCAGGAGACTTTTATAACATAAAAATTACTGATGCATATGAATATGACCTTATAGGTGAAATACAAGTATAATTTTGGGGAGGTAATTTTATGAATTTACCTAATAAATTAACTATTTTTAGAATAATATTAATACCAGTTTTATTAGTATTTATATTATTTGACTTTATACCATTAGACATACAAATAAGACGTTATATAGCTACTATTATATTTATAATAGCATCTTTAACCGATGCTTTAGATGGACATATAGCTAGAAAATACAATTTAATTACCAATTTTGGAAAGTTTATGGATCCACTTGCCGATAAACTTTTAGTTACCTCTACAATGATAGCTTTAATAGCTATGGAAGACTCTGTAGTTCCTTTAAAGGCGTGGATTGTTATATTAATTATAGCTAGAGAATTTTTTATGACTGGATTTAGAACTATTGCTATGGAAAAAAATGTAGTAATCTCAGCAGGAAACTCAGGTAAATTAAAGACTATTTTTCAAATGCTTATGATAATATTTTTATTATTAAATATAAATAATAAAGTATTTATAAATTTAACTTATTTTTTAGTGATAATTTCTGTATTTTTAACAATATATTCTTTAGTGGAATATGTAATAAAAAATAAAAATGTTTTAAAAGACTAGTATATATTAAAATATAAAATGTATAAATATAATAATATAATAAAAACTATTTAAAAAAGTTGGTATTTTATAAAACCTATATTTTATAATAGTTTAAAAAAATGTTAAAAGGATAAAATAAAAATATATTAACATTATAAAAAGAGGTGTCTTTATGAAAGCAGAAATTTTTTCAGTAGGAACAGAAATTTTACTTGGAGAAATATTAGATTCTAATGCAAAATATATAGCAGGCGAACTTGCTAATATGGGAATAGACGTTTTTTATAAAACGTCTGTTGGAGATAATGAAGAAAGACTATTAGATGCTATAAATATAGCTTATAAAAGAGCGGACATAATAATATCAACAGGTGGATTAGGACCGACAGATGATGATTTAACAAAAGAAACTTTTGCAAAATATTTTAATAAAAAATTAGTAACACATAAAGAAAGTTTAGAAAATTTAAGAGCATATTTTGTAGACCCTGATACAGAAATGCCACTATCTAACTTAAAACAAGCAGAGCTACCAGAGGGGTGTACAGTATTTTTAAATGACAATGGAACAGCATCTGGCTGTATGATAGAAGATAATGGAAAAATAGCTATAATTTTACCAGGACCTCCTAAAGAATGTGTTCCTATGTTTGATAAAAAAGTAAAACCAGTATTAGAAAAGTTTACTAATAAAGTATTAGTGTCTAAAAGCCTTAATCTTTGTGGCATAGGAGAAAGTGATGCTTCAGAACAAATAAAAGAGTTAATGTTACAATCTAAAAATCCTACTATCGCTCCATACGCTGGAAATAACGAAATGAGATTTAGAATAACAGCAAGTGGAAAAACAAAAGAAGAGGCTACAAACCTTTTAAAACCTACAGTAGATAAGTTATATACCATTTTTAAAGATTATATATATGGAGAAGACCAGGATACATTAGAAAGTGTATTAGTAGATAAATTGTTAAAAAACAATATGACTATATCAACGGCAGAGTCTTGTACTGGAGGACTTTTAGCATCTACAATAATAAACGTACCTTCTGTTTCTAAAGTATTTTTAAATGGTGTAATATCATATTCTAATGAAAGCAAAATATATGAACTTAATGTAAATAAAGATGATTTAGAAAAATATGGAGCTGTTAGTGAACAAGTGGCCATACAAATGGCAGATGGTATTAGAAAAAAATCTAAGTCTACAATAGGGATATCCACAACAGGTATAGCAGGACCAACAGGTGAAACACCTGAAAAACCAGTAGGACTTGTATATATAGCTATATCTATTGAGGGTAAAGAAACTATTTGTAAGAAGCTTATGTTAAAAGGTGATAGACAAAAAATAAGGGAAAAAACAGTTCATATTTGTTTTAGTAATTTATTAAAATCAATATAATAACAAAGGAGAAAAATAAAATGGCTGAAAAAAAATCTAAAGACAGCGTTATGGATAATATAGCTAAAGGGAGAGAAACTGCCTTAAAAAATGCCCTTGCCCAAATAGAAAAACAATTTGGTAAAGGGGCAGTTATGAAGCTTGGAGAAACAAGTAATAAAACAGTTGAGGTTATACCTACTGGTTCTTTAAGTTTAGATGTAGCCCTTGGTGCAGGTGGTGTACCAAAGGGCAGAATTATAGAAATATTTGGACCAGAATCTAGTGGTAAGACAACCGTTGCGTTACATATGGTGGCAGAGGTACAAAAAGCTGGTGGTATAGCAGGATTTGTAGATGCAGAGCACGCATTAGACCCGGTTTATGCCCAAAAGATAGGTGTAAATATAGACGAACTTTATATATCTCAGCCAGATGATGGTGAGCAAGCTTTAGATATTACAGAAACAATGGTTCGTTCTGGAGCAATAGATATTATTATAGTAGACTCTGTTGCTGCTTTAGTTCCAAAATCTGAAATAGATGGGGAAATGGGCGATTCTCATATGGGTGTTCAAGCTAGATTAATGAGCCAAGCCCTTAGAAAACTTACAGCTATTACCGCTAAAAGCAAATGTATAGTTGTATTTATAAACCAACTTAGAGAAAAAATTGGTATATCATATGGTAGCCCGGAAACTACTACTGGTGGTCGTGCTCTTAAATTTTATGCTAGTGTTAGGATAGATATAAGAAAAGGCGAACCTATAAAAAATGGAACAGACATAATAGGAGCTAGAACTAAAGCTAAAATTGCAAAAAATAAAATAGCACCTCCTTTTAAAACGGCAGAGTTTGATATTATATATGGTCAAGGTATATCTCACGTAGGTGATGTACTAGATTTGGGGGCAGAACTTGGAATAGTAACAAAAGGTGGAGCCTGGTATTCTTATGAAGAAACAAGATTAGGACAAGGTAGAGAAAATGCTAAAAAATTCCTTTTAGAAAATCCACATTTATTAAGAACAATAGAAAATGCAGTTAGAAAGCACTATGAAATGCCTGAACTTGAACAAATAAAAGAAAGCATCGCTAACACAGAGGCAACTCCTATTAATGATGAAGAAGCACAAATTGCAATAGAAGATACTGAATTTAAAGCAGATTTTGATGAAGATGCTTTAGAAATTGAACTCTTAGATGATAATATTGATGAAGAAGTTTAAAAATATAAATTAGAAATATATTAATATTACTATTTTATAAAACAACATATCTTTTGCTATGTTGTTTTATTTTTGAAAATAGTAGTTATAGCTTGTTTATTTTGATACAAAATGATTGATTTAAAAATTAATTATAAAATATTGTATTAATTTTTATAATTAAAGTTATTTTACATATTTTTATTATTATATTATTAATTTTTAATAGATATTTTAATCCTTGTTTTATATTTTTAAATGTAACAAGTAACTATTTTATAAAAATTCAACTTTCTTACTATTATTTAATGAATAATTATGTTAAAAAATAATTCTTTATTTACAATAAATAGAATTTTATTTAATATGGAGTTGATTTCAAAAGAGATATTGCTAAAAATATATATGAAAAATACATTAGAAAGTATGATAAATATATAGTTAAAATAAATAGAAAATTATATTTTATTAGAAATATTAAGAAAAATATAAAAACAGGAGTTTATTTTAAAATATCCTGTTTTTATATTTTTAAGTTTAGGTTATTTTTTTATTAAAATTTTAAATTTTTTATTTTTACTTTTATTTTTTATATTATATTATTTTCTTTTTACAGTATAACCACAATAGTCTAAAACTAATTCGCAGAACATAGCATTAGCCCAAGAGAACCATTCTCTAGTAAATTCTTCTGGATTATCTACATTGAAACCTTCGTGCATTAAGTTTGTATTACCATCAGTAGCTTTCATTAAATCAATAATTTGTTTTTTATATTCTTTATCACTACTTGTTAAACCTTGCATAGCTAATGAAATGTGCCAAATATAATTAATAGGAGTGTGAGGACTACCAATACCTTTAGCTTTTGTACCTTCATAATAATAAGGATTACCATTACTTAAAATAAAATCTCTTGTGTTTTTATATGTTTCATCATTTTCATCTCTATAACCAATGTATGGTATAGAAAGTAAGCTAGGTAAGTTGGCATCATCCATAAGATTATATTGACCAAATCCATCTACTTCATAAGCGTACATTCTACCATATTTATAGTGTTCTATAACTCCATATGTTTCAATACCATCTTCTATTTCTTTAGCAAGTTTTAAGCTTTCTTCAGCTAATTTATTATCTTTAAGTACTTCTAAAGAAATTTCATTTAAGTATTTTAATACTACGACAGCAAACATATTAGATGGAATTAAGTATCCATATTGACAAGCATCATCACTAGGTCTAAATCCAGACCAAGTTAAACCAATGTTAGATTTAACTAAAGAACCTTTACCATCTCTAGAAAGAGTGTCTGTATAGTAACAGTCTTTTCTAATGAAAGAATATGGAGAGTTTTCTTCGTGATTTTGTTCTGTTTTAAAAACTTCAATTATTTTATATGAAGCTTCTTTAAAAGTATGGTCAAAGTGAGAAGTTTTACCAGTGTTTTTCCAAAGAAGATAAGCCATTTGAAGAGGAAAACAAAGGGAGTCTATTTCATATTTTCTTTCCCAGATCCAACCAGACATTTCAGTGATATCTTTTTCCCAGCAGTTGCCATTGTCAGCTTCATTAAATGCATTAGCATATGGATCTAATATTATATATTGCATTTGACGTCTTACTAAACCTTCAATAAGATTAGCTATTTCTTCGTCTTTTTCTGCTAAAAAGTAATAGGGTCTTAATTGACAAACAGAATCTCTTAACCACATAGCAGGTATATCACCAGTAATAACATAAGTAGTACCATCAGGCATTTTTTTAACAGTAGTGTCTAATGTATTAGTATAGCAATTTTCAAACATTGTTTTTAACTTTTCATCGTTTCCTAATTTTTCATATACATCCTTTAATAAATTTTCCATAGATTGTGGTAATTGTTTTTTCATAATAAAATTCTCCTAAATAAAAATATTTTTAGTACAAAACAGTAAAAATTATTAAAAATAGCTATCTTGCAAGCATAGCAGCTCCAATTAAACCAGCGTCGTTACCTAATGTAGCAATGTCTATTTTAGTTTTTAAGTCGTTACCAAAAACTTTAGTTACTACTTTTTCTTTTAAAGGTGTTGTTAATTTTTCACCTTGTTTAGATATACCACCACTAAGAAGGAGCACTTCTGGTTTAAATATGTTAATTAAATTAGCAACACCAACTGCTAAATATTCAATATAGTTTTCAACTAGAGTAATAGCTACACTATCATTTTGGTCTTTAGCGTCAAATACAACTTTTGCAGTAATATTTTCTAAATTATTATCTGCTAAAGTGTTTAATAGAGAATTAGGATTTTCTTTTGCAGATTTTTTAGCATCTCTTATAAGAGCAGAGGCAGAAGCATAAGCCTCTAGACAACCTTTATTGCCGCAAGTACAAAGCTCACCATTATGAACAATAGTTTGATGACCAAGCTCAGCGCCACCAGCAAAAAATCCAGAATAAATTTTATTGTCTATTATTATACCACCACCAACACCAGTGCCTAATGTGAGAATTACTAAATCGCTACAACCTTTACCAGCACCAGCTACAAGTTCACCAAGAGCAGCACAGTCGGCATCATTGGCAAAGAAAAATGGTATATCCATATTTACTTTTTTACATAGATTTTTCATATAAGAAGAAACATTAAAGTCTTTAATTGGAATATTATTAGAGTAGTTTATAATACCTTTTTTAGAGTCTACTTCTCCTGGTATACCCATACCAATGCCTTTTAAAGATGAAAGATTTAAGTTAAATTCTTCTATTAATATTTGACACATATCAATAATATCGTCAAAGATTTCTTCTGTTTTTCTAGTAGGTATAGTTGGTCTAGTGTAAGACTTGATAATATTACCTTCCATATCTATAAGCCCAACCACTATATTTGTGCCACCTAAATCTACACCTATATACTTCATTTAATCACACTCCCAAAATAGAATAGTTTAAAGTATCTAAATATTAGATAATTTTATAAACATATTATAATTTAATTATAAAAGACTGTAAAGACTAATATTTTACAAATAATAAACAAAAATAATAGGCAATATTTTAAATAATTTATATACTAATATATATTATATTGCACAAATTATATATTTAATGGATTTTTTATAGAATGATTAAAAAAATATACAACCAAATATTGACATATTATAAATATATTGGTATTTTTATATTAAATATTAATATTTTATAATATAAATTTGTATAAATTTACTATATAAAATCTGGAGGTAAAAATGAAGTATAATTTTAATTTAAAAAAAGCTAGTGCTTTATCTATCGCTACAATATTTACAATTTCTGCATCTTTAGTAGGTTGTACAAATCAAAATAATAACTTAACTAATACAAACAATCAAGTTACATATACAATAACAGAAGAAGGTGTAGATTTTAAAATGCCAAATGCTCCAACTACACCAGCGTGGCTACCAGAGCAACTTTTACAAGCAGATATAAAAACTGAAAGTCTATATAATAAAAGTTTTGTAAAGTTAAAAGAGAGAGTTAGTAAAGATAGAATATATTCTGTAAACTCTACACAAAACAAAGATACAAACTTAGTAGCCTTATCTATTATGAATAATAACACAAGTGGTAATATCCCTCACGGAAGTAATGACTTTAATGTTAATACATTTTCATATTGGCAATATTTAGATAAACTTGTTTATTGGGGTGGCTCTGCTAGTGAGGGAATTATTGTTCCTCCTAGTCCTGACGTTGTAGACTCTGCTCATAAAAATGGAGTTTTAGTATTAGGTACTGTTTTTTTCCCACCTTTAGAGTATGGAGGTAAAATAGAATGGGTTGACCAATTTTTACAAAAAGATGAACAAGGAAACTTTGTTATGGTGGATAAACTTATAGAAGTTTGTAATGAGTTTGGATTTGAAGGCTGGTTTATAAATCAAGAAACAGATACAACTGAAAGTGAAACTATGAAATCAGAAGAGTATGGTAAGCTTTTTCAAGAATTTATAGCACAATTTAAAGAAAAAGCTGGAGATAGCCTTGAAATTATGTGGTATGATGCTATGACAAATGATGGCAAGCTAGACTGGCAAAATCAATTAAATGAAAAAAACAAAGATTTTATAGTAGATGATAATGGTAACAAACTAGCAGATAGTATGTTTTTAAATTTTTGGTGGACAACAGATAGATTAGCACCAGAACAATTGCTTAAAAAATCTAATGAATTTGCAAGTACAATAGGATATGATAGTAAGTCTCTATTTGCAGGTATTGATATACAAGCCGAAGGAACGGCAACTCCTATTAAATGGGAACTATTAGAAAATGGTACAGACACACAAACCTCTATTGGTCTTTATTGTCCTAGCTGGTCATTTTCTTCATCTAATGGAGATATAGACCAATTTCAAAGCAAGGAATCCAGAATATATGTAAATGAATTTGCAGACCCTTCTAAAGATAGTGAAGCTACGGGTACAGAGTGGAGAGGTATGTCTAAGTTTATAACAGAAAAAACAGTAGTAAACTCTATACCTTTTAATACAAATTTTAGTATGGGTAATGGTTATAACTATTTTATAAATGGTGAAAAAGTGTCTTCTTTAGATTGGAATAACAGAAGCATTGCTGATATTATGCCTACATATAGATGGATAATAGATGAAAATGGTAATAGTATAACACCTAGCATTGATTATTCAACAGCATACTATGCAGGTAATTCTATTAAGTTTTTAAGTGATTTAAAGGCTAATACTGTATCTACTGTTAAACTTTTTAGTGCAGATTTAAAAATAGAAGAAAATACACAATTTTTAACTTATGCAAAAGCTAGTAGTGAAGTACAACTAGACCTTAAATTGTCTTTTCACGATAGTGAAGAAGAAGTTGTTATAAAAGCAGATAAATCTCTTAATGAAAACTGGCAAGAAATATCTTATGATATATCAGATTACGTAGGTAAAAATATAAAAACAATATCTTATGAAATTTCTTCAACAGAAGATAAAAATGTTACCATTAATTTAGGTGGTATAAGTATAAAAGATGGTACACAAAAAGCAAATGTAATAGACGTTACAAGTGTTAATATAGACGATAGTTTATTTGAAGAAGATGATACATTAGCAGGGGTAAACTTATCGTGGGAAACAACAGATAGCACAGATTTAAAAGCTTATGAAATATATAGAAAAAATACAGATGGTAGTTTATCTTTATTAGGTTCTACATTAAATAATAGATTTTTTGTAAATAGCTTACAAAGAACACCAGAAACTATGGAAACAGAATTTGTCATTATGGCAGTTAATAATGACAATATAAGAGGTGAAAGCTCATCTGTAAAATTAACTTGGCCAGATAATACTGTACCTAAAGCTAATTTTAAGGCATCTAAAACAGTAGTTAGTCCAAATGAAGAAATAGAGTTTATTAATATGAGTAACACACTTTCAGAAAGCTTTGAATGGAGCTTTGAAGGAGCTAATGTTGAAACTAGTACAGATGAAAACCCAGTTGTAAAATATGAAAACGAAGGAACATATACAGTTAAATTAAAAGCAAAAAATGCTAAAGGTGAAGATGAAATTGTGTTAGAAAATCTTATTACTGTTACACAAAAAGCAAGTGATTTACAAAACTTTGCCTTAAATGCTAGTACAGAAGCTTCTAGTTTTGTTAATGATAATGAAGCACCTATGTTTGCAGTAGATGGTGATAAATCTAAAAAATGGTGTGCTGTTGGCTCAGACAAACACAACATAACAATAGATTTAGGTCAGGTAAGAAAAATAGCTAGGCTAGACGTATATCACGCAGAGGCTGGTGGCGAAAGTCCAGATATGAATACAGAAGAATATATGCTTGAGGTAAGTGAAGATGGAGTAAACTTTACTAAAGTTTTAGAGGTGGAAAAAAACTCATTAGGAGTTACCTCAGATTCCTTTAAAATGGTAGATGCTAGATATGTAAGATTTACTGTTTTAAAAGCTACTCAAGGTTCAGATTCTGCTGCTAGAATTTATGAAATAGAGGTATATGGTTTAGAATAATAAATAAAAAGAGTAGATGTTTTCTACTCTTTTTATTTATTTCAATTAAGCTATGACTTTATTATTGGAGATAAAAATTATAAACGGGTTAAACAGGTTTATGTTTAAAACATAAACAAAATGTATATTTAATAGGTATAAAAATGTTAAAGTGTCAAACATAGGTTAAACTTAAAAGATTTTTTAACAAAGATAAGAATAAGTATAAAATAATACTAACTTATCTTTGTTAAATTTGTTGATATAGTAAATTTATATATTAAAATATCCCTAAATATTGTTCTACTACTTGATTAGGTGATTTAAATCCTAAACAAGTCTTTATATAATTGTTTGCTGATAGTTTAAAAAGCATAAATATGCCAAATGTAACAAGAATAGGAAGTAGTGCATTTAGTGGTTGTAGTAGTTTAATAAATATAGATATACTAGAGGTAATAGTTATAAATAATAGTGCATTTGAAAATTGTACTAAATTACAAAGTATAAATATGTCAAAGATAATTAAACTATATGATGATATATTTAATGGTTGTAGTAGCTTAGAAAGTATATATCTACCAAAAACTATTAATTATTTATAGAGTGACGCATTTGCTGGTATTTCAAATTTAAAATCCATATATATAGAACAATATGTAGTGGCAAATCCAGATAAAAAGACTAGATAAAAATCTAGTCTTTTTATATAAACTTTTATTAGTTATTTTAAATATTGTTAAAAATGTATATAGTAGAAAAATATGGTAATAATAAATATAAAATAAAATAAGGAGAAAAAAATATGAACATATTAAAAAAAGAAAAAAATATATTATTATTATCAATATTTATAGGTACATTTATTACTCTAGTCTTTACATTAGCTACAAAAAGCTATTCTTATAATATACAACAAGGTATAGCAGATGAGGTAATAAGGTTACACGTTTTGGCAAATAGCGATGAGGACTATGACCAACAGTTGAAAATAAAAGTAAAAGATGGAATAGTAAAAATGTTAGAAAATGAATTACATAATAGTATGACTAAAGATGAAACAAGAATAGTTTTATTAAAAAATTTAGATAAAATAGAAAAAAGAGCAGAAGAAATAATAAAAGAGAATGGATATGATTATAGTGTAAATGCAAAAATATGTTTTGATGATTTCCCTACTAAAGAATATGCAGACGTAACATTACCAGCAGGTGAATATGAGGCGTTAAAGATAGAGATAGGTGAGGCAAAAGGTAAAAACTGGTGGTGTGTTATGTTTCCACCTTTATGTTTTGTAGATGCTAGTGTAAAAGAAGTGCCTAAAGAGGATAAAGAAATATTAAAAAGTGTACTTACAGATACAGAGTATGACATAGTAACTAAAGCTAAAAATGAAAATGATATACCTATAAAAATAAAATTTAAAATAGTAGAATGGTGGCAACAATAAATTTTCAGAAAAATGAAATTTTGATTTATAAAAAATTCAAAAAATGTGATTTTATATAAAAAATATCTATATATATGAATAATATATATAGTTAAAAATCAAAAATTCATAAATTGATTGATTTTTTATTAAAAATATATTAAAATAATTTTTACAACATATTTATTAAAAATTATATAGTTTATATAAATAAAATATAGAAAGGAAGAAGCCAATGAGTTTACCCAAAAAACAAGGACTTTATGACCCACAATTTGAACACGATAACTGTGGAATAGGTTTTATTGCTAATATAAAAGGTAAAAAAAGTCATAATATAATAACAGATGCTATACAAATACTTAAAAATCTCACCCATAGAGGTGGAGTTGGAAGTGAAGAAGACACTGGAGATGGAGCAGGTATATTAACTCAAATTCCACATAAATTTATGCAAAAAGTATGTAAAAGTGAAGGAATAAACTTACCTGATGAAAAAGAATATGGAGTTGGTATGTTTTTTTGTTCACACAATGAAAATATAAGAAATAGAACTATAAAAACTCTTGAAAACATAATAAAAGAAGAAAATCAGGAAATTTTAGGATTTAGAAATGTTCCTACTTTTAGCAAATGTATAGGTAAATCGGCTAAAGATTCTATGCCTTATATTATGCAAGTTTTTATAAAAAAATCAAGTAATATAAAATCAGAAGAAGACTTTGAAAGAAAGCTTTATATAATATCAAAAAGAGCAGAAAAAGAAATAAGATATCCAAGTGAAAATGACCCATATTTTTATTTTACTTCTTTATCTTGTAAAACTATTGTATATAAAGGTATGCTTACGCCAGAGCAAGTGGATAGATTTTATATAGATTTATTAGATTTAGATTTTGAAAGTGCACTAGCTTTAGTTCACTCTCGTTTTAGTACCAATACGTTTCCTAGTTGGGAAAGAGCACACCCTAATAGATACCTTATACATAACGGAGAGATAAATACTATTAGAGGTAATGTAAATTGGATAAAAGCTCGTGAAAAAATGTTTGAAACAGAGGTTTTTTCTAAAGAAGATTTAGATAAAATATTACCAGTTATAAATGAAGACGGTAGTGACTCTGCTATGCTTGATAATTATATACAAATGCTTACTCTTTGTGGATATGGACTGCCTAAAGCTATTATGATGGCTATACCAGAACCGTGGGAAAATGATAAGGAGATGGATAAGGATAAAAGAGATTTTTATGCTTATAATAGCTTAATGGGAGAAGCGTGGGACGGTCCAGCTGCTGTTGGATTTACAGACGGAGATTTAATAGGTGCTACTCTTGATAGAAATGGACTAAGACCAGCTAGATATTATGTCACAAAAGATGATTATGTAATATTATCATCAGAGGTAGGAGTTTTACCTATAAAAGAGGAGAATGTTGTTAAAAAAGATAGACTTACTCCAGGGAAAATGCTCCTTATAGACACTAAAGAAGGAAAAATAATAGAAGATAGAGAAATTAAAGAAAAAATAGCTAAAGAAAATCCTTATGGAGATTGGCTTAAAAATAATTTAGTATTTTTAGATAATATAGAAAGTAACAATAATGAAGAAAAAGAAAGCTTATCTTTACTTACAAGACAAAAAGCCTTTGGTTATGTAAAAGAAGACATAGAACTTACTATAAAAGATATTATTGAAAAAGGCGAAGACCCAATAGGTGCTATGGGTAATGATGCTCCTCTTGCTGTATTTTCTAGTCGTACTCAGCTTTTATACAACTATTTTAAACAACTTTTTGCTCAAGTTACAAATCCACCAATAGATGCCATTAGAGAGCAAATTGTAACAAGTACAATATCTTATCTTGGTGGTGAGGGCAACCTATTAAACCCAAACAGTAAAAACTTTAAAAGAGTAAAATTAGACACACCTATACTTACAAATGACCAATTTAATAAAATAAAAAACCTTGACACTAAAGGATTTAAAGTAGCAACCATATCAATAGTTTATAATAAAAATGAAAAAACTATGGAACAAGCTATAAATGATATATTTAGTCAAGTTGACGAACATATAAAAAATGGAGTTGGTATATTAATATTATCAGATAAAGGTGTAGACAAGGACAATATGCCAATACCTTTATTATTAATATCATCAGGTGTTCACCATTATTTAATAAGAACAGGTCATAGGACAAAAACAAGTATAGTATTACAATCGGCAGAACCTCGAGAAGTTCATCACTTTGCACTTTTAGTAGGATATGGAGCCAATGCTATAAACCCTTATTTAACTTTTGAAACAATAGAGGATATATTTGAAGATAGCGAAAAATCTATAAAAACGTATGTTAATGCAGTTACAAAAGGTATTATAAAAGTAATGTCTAAAATGGGTATATCTACATTACAAAGTTATCAAGGGGCTCAAATATTTGAAGCACTTGGTATATGTGAAAAAGTTGTAGATAAATTTTTTACAAATACTACTACTAGAATAGGTGGTATAGACTTACAACATATAGAAAAAGAAGCCCAAATTAGACACGAAGAAGCTTTTTTAAATAATGAAGATTTAGAATATGGTGGAGAATACAAATGGCGTAAAGGTGGAGAATACCATATGTTTAATCCTCAAACTGTAACTTTGTTACAAAAGGCAGTTAGAGAGGGAGATTATAGCATATATAAAGAATATGCAAAACTTATGGATAGCCATAATGAAGGTTTATGTACTATTAGAAGTATGTTAGATATACGTTTTAACGATAAGCCTATTAATATAGACGAAGTAGAAAGTGTAGAAAGTATTGTAAAAAGATTTAAAACAGGTGCTATGAGTTATGGCTCTTTAAGTCAAGAGGCACACGAATGTTTAGCAATAGCTATGAACAGATTAGGAGCAAAATCTAATAGTGGTGAAGGTGGAGAAATACCAGAAAGATTTATACCTATGGAGAATGGAGACTCTAAATGTTCGGCTATAAAACAAGTAGCATCAGGACGTTTTGGCGTTTCTATAAATTATTTACAAAATGCAGTAGAAATTCAAATAAAAATGGCTCAAGGAGCAAAGCCAGGTGAAGGTGGACACTTACCAGGTAAAAAAGTATATCCGTGGATAGCAAAAGCAAGAAACTCTACACCAGGGGTTGGACTTATATCTCCACCACCTCATCACGACATTTATTCAATAGAAGATTTAGCCCAACTTATACACGATTTAAAAAATGCTAATAAAGATGCTAGAATAAGTGTTAAATTAGTTAGTGAGGCTGGTGTTGGTACTATTGCTGTTGGGGTTGCTAAAAGTCTTGCCGATGTTATATTAATAAGTGGATATGACGGAGGAACAGGGGCTGCACCTCGAACTAGTATAAGACACGCAGGATTACCGTGGGAGCTTGGTCTTAGTGAAACTCATCAAGCATTATTATTAAATAATCTTAGAAACAGAGTTGTATTAGAAGCAGATGGTAAAATGTTGACAGGAAGAGATGTTTTAATATCTTGTCTACTTGGTGCCGAAGAATTTGGTTTTTCTACTGCTCCATTAATATCCATAGGCTGTGCTATGCTTAGAGTATGTCATATGGATACTTGTGCTGTAGGGGTTGCCACTCAAAATCCAGAACTTAGAAAAAGATTTAAAGGTAAGCCAGAGCACGTTGAAAACTTTATGAAATTTATAGCTATGGATTTAAGAGAGCAAATGGCTAATCTTGGATTTAGAACAATTGAAGAAATGGTTGGTCGTGTAGAAAAATTAGTACCTAAAAAAGTTGATAATTATAAAGCTAAAACAGTAGATTTATCTAGTATTTTGTATCAACCAAAAGGAAGTGTATCTGACAAAGAGAGATTTTTTAACACTCCACAAAATCATAATATAGAAAAATCTTTTGATTATAACACATTATTAAAGCTTTGCAAGCCAGCTATATATGAAGAAAAGACAGTTAATGCTAAATTTAAAATAACAAATATTAATCGTGTTTGTGGTACTGTTTTATCTAGTGAGATAGCTAAAATAAAAGGTGAAAAAGGCTTAAAAGAGGATACAATAAATCTTACCTTTGAAGGTTCAGCTGGTCAAAGCTTTGGTTCATTTTTATCTAGTGGTGTTACTATGAAAGTATTAGGAGATTGTAATGACTATGTAGGTAAAGGACTTAGTGGTGGTAAAATAATAGTTACACCATCTGAAAAAAGTACCATTGTACCAGAAGAAAATGTTATAATAGGTAATGTAGCATTATTTGGCGCTATAAAAGGTGAGGCTTATATAAATGGTATAGCTGGAGAGCGTTTTTGTGTAAGAAATAGTGGTGCTACTGCCGTTGTAGAAGGAATAGGAGAGCACGGACTTGAATATATGACAGGTGGTAAAGTTTTAATAATTGGTAAAACAGGCAGAAACTTTGGTGCTGGTATGAGTGGTGGTATGGCTTATGTTTATGATGAAGACGGAAACTTTTCAAATAAATGTAATATGGAGCTTATTATTTTAGAAGACCTTAATGATGAAGACAAACAAGACTTAAAACAAATGTTACAAAATCACTATAAATATACAAATAGTCAAAAAGCTAAAAAATTATTAGATAATATAGATTTAGAATTAAATAAATTTATAAAAGTTATACCAAAGGCTTATAAAGAAATTATAGAACAAATAAAATTAGCTAAATCACAAGGTTTATCTGAAGATGAGGCTATGATGAAAGCATTTTTGGATACTGTAAAATAATGTTGTTTTTAAAATAAATATATGTTAATATAAAAATGTACTCATATTTTTGTGAGTGCATTTTTTATAAAATAATTAATATAATGAGGTTATTATGGAACTATCCTTTAGATTAAATAAAATAGCAGACAAAGTTACTCAAAATAGTATTATAGCCGATATAGGTACAGACCACGCATATATACCTATTTTTTTATATAAAAATAATAAAATAAAAAGCGCCATAGCTTGTGATATAAGTAAAGGGTCTTTACAAAAAGCTAAAGACAATATTTTTAAACATAATTTACAAGAAAATATACAAACAAGGCTTGGAAATGGACTTGAAAAAATAACTATACAAGATAACATAGATACCATTATTATAGCAGGTATGGGTGGTATGCTTATGATAGATATTTTAAAAAGAGGACATAATATAGTAGAAAGTGCAAAAGAGTTAATTTTACAACCACAAAAAGATATTGATAAAGTAAGAGAATATTTACATAAAAATAATTTAAAAATAATAGATGATGAAATGTTAAAAGATGATGGTAAATATTATACAATAATCAAGGCTATAAAAGGTAAAGAACAAACTCCATATAAAAAAGAAGAATATATATTTGGAAGAATTGAGATAGAACAAAAAAGTAATATTTTAAAGGAATATATAACTAAACAAATGTATAAAATGGAAATAGTTTTAAAAAATATAGAAAAAACTAATGTACAAAGCCGTATTTTAGAAATAGAAAATGAAATAAAAATGTATAAGGAGGTCTTAAAATGTCTGTAAAATGTAGTGATATTATAAATATTATGGAAGAATACGCAAATTCTAACTTAGCAGAAGACTGGGATAACGTTGGACTTATGGTAGGAGATGAAAACAAAACTATAAGTAAAATATTAGTAGCACTTGATATAGAGGATAAAATAATAGATGAGGCTATAGAAAAAAATTGTGATATGATTATAACTCATCACCCATTTATCTTTAAAGGTATAAAGTCTATAAAAGCATCGGATACAATAGGTGCAAGGATTATAAAACTTATAAAAAATAATATTTGTGTATTTTCGGCTCATACAAACTTAGACATAGCTAAAAATGGAACTAATGATACTTTAGCTAATCTTTTAAACCTTGAAAAAATAAGTAACTTATTTGAAAAGGATAATAGTGTAGTAGGGCTTGGTAGAGTAGGCGAACTTTTTGAAACTATGCCATTTTCTAAGTTAATAGAAAATGTAAAAAAAGTATTAAATTTAGATAGTTTAGTAGTGTCTGGAAGTTTAGATACACCAGTTAAAAAAGTAGGTATATGCACAGGAGCAGGTGGAGAGATAGACTTTATGTTACAAGCTGTATCAAAAGGGTGTGACGCCTATATAACTGGAGATATAAAATATCATAATTCTCAAGTGGCAAATGATTTAGGCTTATGTCTTATTGATGCAACTCACTATGCTAGTGAGGCTATTATTATTCCAGTTATATGTGATTATATAAATAGCTGTTCAAGACGACTTAATATGAATATAGAGTGTATACCATCTAGTGTCAACGGACAAACATTAAATATTGTATAAAAGGAGGGGTTTTATGAAAGATATAAATGTAAAAGTACTATATAAAGGTAATGAAATTTTAAAAACCAATTTTAAAGAAGGTACTACTTTATATGATATAAAAGAACAATTAAAAGATAAGTTTGAGTATCCTATATTTTTAGCTAAAATAAATAATGAAAATATAGAACTTTTTAAAAAGATATATGAAGATTGTGAAATAGAATTTTTAGATATAGCCGATAAACACGGATATTTAGTTTATAAAAGAAGTGTTGCTTTATTAATGATAAATGCTATAAGAAAAGTATTAGGAGAAGATACTAGAATATTTATAAAATATTCTATAAATCAAAACTGGTTTTGTGAAATAGAAAATATTCATATAACAGAAGAAATATTAAATAAAATATCAAATTATATGCTTAACACAACTGTAGAAAATAAAAAAATAACAAAAATGAATGTTCCTACTAATGAATGTATAAAGCTTTTAAATAAATATAAAATGCACGATAGAGCCAATGGACTTAGCTTTGTAAGAAAATCTTCTATAAATCTTTATAAATTAGAAGACACATATGACTATTTATATGGCCCTATGGCAATAGATACAAAAGATTTAGCAGGGTTTAAACTTATAAAAAACGAAAATAATAGCTTTACATTAAACTTTTTAGATAGAAATAATCCTACTGAACTTAAAGAGTATAAAAATATTAAAAAGCTTATAGAAGTATTTGAAGAATGTTCTAATTGGTCTAAAATTATAGGAGTTGATTATGCTAGCTCTTTAAATAGTGCTATATGTGAGGAAAGAATAGAAGAAATAATTTTAATATCTGAAGCCTTACAAGAAAAGAAAATAGCAAATATAGCAGATATGATAACTAAAAATAATAAAAAAGTAGTATTAATAGCAGGTCCATCATCTTCTGGTAAAACTACTTTTGCTAACAGAATATGTGTACAGTTAAAAGTAAACGGAATAAAACCTTATGTTATATCATTAGATAACTATTATTTAGATAGAGGAAATGTACCTTTAGGTGAAGATGGAAAACCAGATTTTGAATCTTTAGAATCTCTTGATGTACAAAGAATAAACAAAGATATGGAAAGTCTTATAAAAGGCGAACCAACAGAAATACCTAAATTTAATTTTATTACAGGAAAAAGAGAAAAAGGCAAAGTAATAACCTTAAAAGAAAATGAAGTAATAATAATTGAGGGTATACACGGACTTAATGAAAAAGTAAGTCAAAATATAGATAAACAACATAAATTTAAAATTTTTATAAGTGCTTTAACTCAACTTAATATAGATAGTCATAATAGAATATCTACAACAGATGCAAGAATTTTTAGAAGACTTGTAAGAGACCATTATTTTAGAGGTTTTGGTGTAAGCAAAACTATACAAATATGGTCTGATGTAATGAAAGGGGAGGTAAAAAATATATTCCCATTTCAAGAAGAAGCAGATATTATATTTAATTCTGCATTAATATACGAACTTGCTGTGTTAAAACCTTTCGCAGAGCCATTATTATATAGAGTGACAAAAGATGAAGAAGAATATAGTGAAGCTACAAGGCTTATAAAGTTTTTAGATAGCTTTTTGCCTATAAATCGTTTAGATGCTATACCACCTAATTCTATTATTAGAGAGTTTATTGGTGGAAGTTGTTTTGAACATTAAATAAGATAAAAAAGCCATATTGATTAAATTCAATAAGGCTTTTTTATCTTATTTAAGCTATGACTTTATTATTCAAGATAAAATTTATAAACTTACTTTTGGTTTTAAAAATATTGCAATTTAAGAATTGTAAAATATCTAAGGAAAATAATGGGAAAAGCTATTTTTGATACTTTATATCAAAAAAATTGATTACTCTTTTGCCATATCTAATTTTAGTGCGTTCTATATATGGATTTTTAGGATTATTGGTCAATTAATGGCGACATTTGATTACTCCTTTCTTTATCTATACAAATATTATAGTATGTAGCAAATTCTCAATGTTTAAATTAATAATTTTTAACACTAAAAAATAAAGTTAAAAACCCTAATATAAATATAGTTTTAGTTGATTATTAGAGTTATATATGATATAATTATATAAAGTATTAAAGGAGGGTTAATTGTGAACGTAAATAAAAATTACAAAGATAGTTTATTTACAAGGTTATTTTCTAATAAAGAAGAAATAATAAGTTTGTATAATGCTATTAAAGATACAAATTATGAATCCTACAATACAGATATAAACATAATAACCCTTGATGATGTATTATTTATGGATAGAAACAATGATTTATGTTTTACAATAAATGATAAATTAGTTGTTTTGATTGAACACCAAAGTTCTATTAACCAAAATATGCCTTTAAGATTTTTACTTTATATTGCTAGAGAATACGAAAAAATATTAGATAATACAAATATATATAAATCAAAGTTAGTAAAAATTCCTAAACCAGAATTTATTGTTCTCTATAATGGAGAAAGCAAATATCCTAAATATAATAAACTTTATTTATCAGATGCGTTTTGCGATAAAACTAATTTAAACTTAGAATTAGTTGTAGATGTAATAAATATAAATTATGAAGAAAATAATAACTTAGTAGAAAAATCTATTACTTTGAATGATTACAGCTATTTTATATACCTTGTAAGAAAATATATAAAAGAAAATAAAAATACTATTGAAAAAAGTAAACTATTGGAATATTGTATAACAAAGGCAATAAAAGAATGTATAGAAAAAAATATATTAAAAGAGTTTTTAAAAGAAAATGGAAGTGAGGTAATAAATATGATAAATACAAAGTTTAATTTAGAAGATGCTAAATTAGTTTGGAAACAAGAAGCTTTTGAAGATGGTTTTCAAGATGGTGTTAAACAAGGAATGATCAAACAAATTAGATCTTTAAAAGAATTTGGCATAGAAAATAGTAAAATTATATCCAAAATAAAAGAAGATTATAATGTAACAGAAGAAGAAATAAAAAAATATTTATAATTTTAGACTAGGATTAAACTCCTAGCCTATTTTTTTATTCATATATTGCTGTTTTTGTATTACTGTCCCATTTTACATTCATTCCTAATGCTTCTCCTAATGATCTAAATGGTACAAACACTCTTCCATCTTTTATTTCTGGTACTATGCTATTACCCATATTAATAGATTTTCCATCTACAATCATATTATTATTCCCTACTGTAAATTTTATAGATTTATTATCTTTAAATATAGCAACTGTTTTAGTATTACTATCCCACATCATATTATCTTCACCTACTAATGCTACTGATACAAATCTTAATGGAACATATACTGAATTATTACTATTATTTATATATGCTGGAGTATCTAATGCTACACTTAATTCATTTACTGTAGCTACTTTTTCTCCTACTTTTAATTTTACAGATTTGGCACTTTCGTTTTTTGTATTTGAATTTGTTGATATACTTTGTGTTTCTTGTTCAGTTATTTTTTTATCTTCTATTATTGTTTGATTATCTCCTGTTCCATATACTGCCTTTTTAGCTGAAAATATTTCATTATTTTCATATTTAAAATCTCTTGAGTTTAATTGATCAGGTGTATGATATGGTAAATATACAGTAGTATTACTATCTAAAAATGCTGCCTCTTCTATATATTCTATAGTTGATGGAATTGTCACACTTTCTAGATTGTAGTAATTCATAAAAGCATCTGCTTCTATTCTTTTTTTGTTGTTATTTTTTTTGCCCAAACACCATTTAAGCATATTCATAAAGCTATGTACTTCTTCTCCTGTCAATATTTCAGATATAGATTTTTTACCTGGAATAGTATCTATTTGAAAATCTATTTCTTCTATCAAGCTATCAATAAATTCTTCATTACCAAAGTTATCTAATACATAATTTCTTACTTCTTCGTAATTTATATAATATTCTTTATCCATATTTTCATAAACATAATCTATATTAACCATTTCTATAACTCTTTCTCTATTTTTATTTATAAAAAGATTTACAAAATACACTTGTCCTTTTCCTGTAGCCATAAGTGTTTTACTTATTTTACCTTTTATTTCACTTTCCTTAACTGCTTATATAAATAATACTTAAGTTTTTGTAGTATTATTTTTTATTCAACATTAAGTCTTTTATTTTTCTTTTAATGTTGTAGATTTATTAAAAATAAAAATTATAAACTTATTTTAATTTTTAGTACAATACATTAAAAGTTGATTTATATTTAATGCTTAATATTGTGAATAAAAATTTAATTTTTGTAAAATATATAAGTATTAAAAATAATGAAAAAATGATTAAATATATTAGAAAGGAATGATTAATATATTTTTTAAAAATAAGGTTATAATATTGGTTATATTAATTGTCAGTATAATATGTTTATTATATTTTATGAATTTTAAAGAAAAAGAAGACTATAATGGAATATTTGTTAAAGTAGGTGATAATGTTGGATATATATATAAAACCATTTAAAAAAGTATCTTTATCAGAAGTAAAATCAGTTTATTTAAAAAATGTAAGTGAAGTTTATGCACCAAGTGAAATATTAAAAAGAGTTAAAAATATTAAAATAATGGATATTAAAGAAGAGGAACAAAAAAATTATTTAATATCTATTATAGATATAATAAATGCAATAGATAAAGCTATGCCGGGGCATACTATAAATAACGTAGGAGAGATGGATACAGTATTAGAATATTCTCCTAAAAAAGAAAAAAATAAATCTTTTGTAAAAACATTGAAAGTAATAGCTGTTACTATAATACTTTTAGCAGGGTCTTCTACTGCTATTATGAGTTTTCACTCAGATGCACAAATGTCTAAGGTGTTTGAAAATTATTATTATATTTTTTTTAACGAACGAATAGAAAACCCTATGATTTTAGATATACCATATTCTATTGGTTTAGCAGTAGGCATAATAGTATTTTTTAACCATTTTATAGGAAGAAAAATAACAACAGACCCTACACCAATAGAAGTTGAAATGTCTACTTATGAGTCTAATGTTACAGATAATATTATAGATACATTAAATGTAGAAAAAACAAAAGGTGGTAACAAAAAAGATGGAAACAATTAAAGCAATAATGGCAGTTATATTAGCCTTTTCATCAGGTATAATAATATCAGGTGCTGTTTTTGCATTTATAGCTATAATAGGCGTTGTACCAAGACTTGCCCAAAAAACAAGAACAGAGGATAAAATTAGATTTTATGAAGAAGCTATAATATGGGGAGGGATTATAGGAACAGCGTCTATGATATATGATTTTTATATACCAATAGGTAAATTTTTTGCTATGTTATATGCTGGTTGTATAGGTATATTTTTTGGGTGTTTAGCAGTATCATTAGCAGAAATATTAAATGTTATACCTATACTTACAAGACGTGGAAGAATACAAACAGGTCTTAAATATTTTATATTAGCAGTAGCTTTAGGTAAGCTTATGGGAGCTATAATATATTCAAGAGTGCCTGGTTTTTATTATATGTAGGAGGATATTATGGAAAATAATAAATCTAAAAAACAACAACAATTAGAACAAGAATATCAACAGAGAGTAAAAGAACTCTCTCCTAATAGTCATATAGTTAAAGATTGTCTTAGAGCATTTTTAGTAGGAGGCATTATTTGTTGTATAGGACAACTTATAACTAATCTTTTGGCAAAATATGGATTATCACAAAATGAAACAGGTATGTACACATCTATGGTACTTATATTTTTAGCATCACTTTTAACAGGACTTGGTGTGTATCAAAAAATAGGTAAATTTGCAGGAGCTGGCTCAGTAGTTCCTATTACAGGATTTTCAAACTCAGTTACATCTCCAGCTTTAGAATTTAAAAAAGAAGGATTTATATTAGGTCTTGGAGCTAAAATATTTATAATAGCAGGACCAGTTATATTATATGGTACACTTGCTTCTGTGTTAGTAGGTATTGTATATTATTTTATGAAATAAGTTAAAAATAAGCTGTTATTAATACTATTTAAAATAGAGATACAGCTTAATTATAAAAAAATAAAGGTGGTATATATGGGAAAACATATTGGTAAACAATCGGCAATGTTTGATAAAGATATTTATATAATAAATACAGCGTCTACTGTTGGTTCAAAAGAGGGACAAGGTCCTTTAAAAGATTATTTTGACGTAATTTTAGAAGACTCTCTTTTTGGAGAAGATAGTTGGGAAAAAGCAGAAAGTAAAATGGTAAATACCAATATGAAATTGGTAGTAAATAAAGCAAAATTACAGTTTTCAGATATAGATTATATATATGCAGGAGATTTGTTAAATCAAAGTAGTGGTTCAAACTATGCTATAAGAGATTTGAATGTACCGTTTTTTGGTATATTTGGAGCTTGTTCTACAATAGGTGAAGGTATGGCTTTAGGAGCTATTAATATAGAAAGTGGTGTAGGAAGAAAAGTACTTGTAGGAGCATCTAGCCATTTTTGTGCAGCAGAAAAACAATTTAGATTTCCTTTAGGTCTTGGTACTCAACGTCCTTTAACGTCTACGTGGACAGTAACAGGAGCAGCAGCTTTAATTTTATCCGATGAGGGAAAAAGTATAAAAATAAAAGGGATAACAACTGGAAAAATAGTAGATTTAGGTATAAAAGATGCTAATAATATGGGGAGTGCTATGGCACCTGCTGCGGCTGATGTTATTATAAATAATTTAAAAGATTTTAATATTGAACCAGACTATTATGATATGATTTTTACTGGAGATTTAGGATATGTAGGTAAAGAGCTTACAATAGAGTTAGTAAAAAAAGCAGGATATGATATATCTAAAAATTATACAGACTGTGGAATAGAAATATTTGACCAAAAAACACAAGATACACATAGTGGTGGTAGTGGTTGTGCTTGTGCAGGCGCAACTTTTGCTGGTATGATATATGATAAGTTAAAAAAGGGTGAATTAAATAGGATTTTATTTATACCAACGGGAGCCTTAATGAGTCCAACTAGTGTACAACAAGGAGAGAGTATAGCTGGTATTGCCCACGGTATAATTATAGAAAGATAATTTATAAGTCGATAGAAAAGTTTATCTATCGGCTTTATTATTAATTACAATTAAGCTATGACTTTATTTTTCAATATAAAATTTGTAAACTTACTTTTATTTTAATAATATTGCAATTCATTTTTTTGGCGCAAAGCGTCAAAATAAATAAAGTTGCAATACGCAATTTATAAAATTACCACATTATCGAAGAGAAATAATAGGAATAGATTGTTTATTTTGATATAAAGTATCAAAAAAATGATTAATTTTAATTATATTTTTTTAAATAAAAACTATAAAATGGTTTTGGTTTTAATACTATTGCAGTTATTGAATTTCAATATTTTTGGCGCAAAGCATCAAAATAAATAAAAATTGAAATATGTAATTTGAAAAATTATAAAGTTACTAAATAAAAAATAGTATGAATAACTATGTTTTATTATATATTAAAAATATTGCAATTTTACCATAAAAGTGTTATTATATATTGAATAACAATGAAAATATATAAAATGGAGGACACTATGATTAGAACAAGATTTGCACCTAGTCCTACTGGGTATATGCATATAGGAAATCTTAGAACAGCTCTTTATGAATATTTAATAGCAAAAGCTAATAATGGTAAATTTATACTTCGTATAGAAGACACAGATCAAGCTAGACTTGTAGATGGGTCAATAGATATTATATATAAAACTCTTAAAATGGCAGGAATTAAGTATGACGAAGGTCCAGACATAGGAGGAGAATATGGACCATATATTCAAAGCCAAAGAAAAAATGATTATTTAGATTACGCTAAACAATTAGTAGAAAAAGGGGAAGCTTATTATTGTTTTTGTGATAAAGATAGACTTGATAGATTAAAAGACGGGGATAGTATATCTAAATATGATAGACATTGTGTATCTTTATCTAAAGAAGAAATAGAAGAAAAGTTAAAAAATAACACACCATTTGTTATTAGACAAAAAATAAAAGATGGGACAACTACATTTATAGATGAAGTATATGGTGAAATAACAGTAGAAAATGAAGAAATGGAAGACCAAATATTAATAAAATCTGATGGTCTCCCAACGTATAACTTTGCTAATGTTATTGACGACCATTTAATGAATATAACTCACGTTGTTAGAGGCTCTGAATATTTATCTTCTACACCGAAGTACAATCTTTTATATGATGCTTTTGGTTGGGACATACCTACTTATATTCACTTACCACCAGTTATGAAAAATCAAACAGAAAAGTTATCCAAAAGAAATGGAGATGCATCTTTTCAAGATTTAATAGATAAAGGATATTTACCAGAAGCAATAGTTAATTATATAGCCCTTTTAGGTTGGTCACCATCTACTAATCAAGAGATATTTACATTAGATGAACTTATACAAAATTTTAACATAAAAGGTCTTAGCAAATCTCCAGCTATATTTGATATAGTAAAACTTACGTGGCTTAATGGAGAGTATATTAAAAAAATGGATTTTGACAAGTTTTTTGAAATGGCAGAGCCTGTTTTAAAAAGTGTTATAACAAAGCATTATGACCTTAAAAAAGTAGCCCAGCATATAAAAACTAGAATAGGTACTATAAATGAAATAGTAGATATGGTAGACTTTATAGAAAGTCTTCCTGAATATAGCACAGATCTATATATACACAAAAAAATGAAAACAGATGAGGCTATATCTTTAGAAGTACTTAAAAATATATTACCTATTTTTGAATCTTTAGAAAATTGGGATAATGATACTATATACAACGCTATGATAGACTTAGTATCTAAAATGGAGGTTAAAAATGGTATAGTTTTATGGCCAGTTAGAACAGCTTTATCTGGTAAACCATCATCTCCTTGTGGAGCTAGCGAAATGGCCGAGATTTTTGGAAAAGAAGAAACATTAAATAGAATAAAAAAAGGTATAGAAAAACTTTCATAATTATGCAAAAATTAACAAAAGAATTTTTTACACAAGATGCACTAACAGTAGGAAGAGAACTTGTTGGTAAATATCTTGTTAGAGAAATAGACAATGAAAAAATAATAGTACAAATAACAGAAACAGAAAGTTATTTAGGTGATATAGACAAGGCTTGTCACGCATATGGAGGCAAAATAACTGACAGAACAAAAACATTTTATATGGTTGGCTCTACTATTTATGTTTATTTAATATATGGTATGTATTATTGTTTTAACATAGTTACAGACACTATAAATAAACCATCAGCTGTCTTAATAAGAGGAGCCAAACCAATAGAAAATATAGAAAAATTAAGTATGTTAAGATATAATAAGCCTTATGATAAACTTAGCTTGTATCAAAAAAAGAATTTTTTAAATGGTCCGGGGAAGATTTGTAAAGGACTTAATATAGATAAAACTTTTAATGAAACTAGTATTTTAGACAATAATATATATATACTAGATAATAAAAATTTTGACAAAAGCCTTATAAAAACAGGTAAAAGAATAAACATAGATTATGCAGAAGAAGCTAAAGATTTTTTATGGAGATTTTATATATAGCGTGGAGTGAATTATTGTATGCAAAGTTTAAAAAATATTAAAAAATTGGGTATTATGGGTGGTACATTTAATCCTATACATTATGCACATCTTTTATCAAGTTCTTATGTTTTTGAAAAGTATAACCTTGATAAAATAATATTTATACCAACAGGAGAGCCACCTCATAAGAGAAACATAAATATAGCTAGTGGAGAACATAGATATAATATGGTAAACCTTGCTATACAGGATAATCCTAACTTTTTAATATCTAATATAGAAATAGAAAGAGATGACACAACATATACAATAGACACATTAAGACAGATAAAATCTATGTGTGATGAAGACACAGACATATACTTTATAACAGGTACAGACACAATAAACCAAGTTTATAATTGGAAAGAAACAGAAAATATTTTTAAATTATGTAAGTTTATTGTTACTACAAGACCTAATTATGTTTTAGATGATAATACTAAAAATTTAATAGACAAACATAAAAATAAAATATATTTTTGTGAAATACCAAAACTTGAAATATCTTCTACTAACATAAGAAAAAGAGTTGAACAAGAAAAAACAATTACTTATTTATTACCTAAAAATGTGGAAGAATATATTTATAAAAATAATTTGTATAAAACAGATTTTTTTAAAAAATATGAAAAACAACTAAATATATTAAAACAAAACCTTACAGAAAAAAGGTTCAATCACTCTATACAAGTGGCTAAAGAAGCTAAAAACTTAGCTATACAACACAATGTAGATAAAGAAAAAGCCTTTTTAGCAGGACTTATACACGACTGTTGTAAATGTTTTCCACTTCCTAAAATATATGAAACTTGTGAAAAATATAAATTTGAATTAGATGATATTTTAAAAAAGCAGCCAGACCTTGCACATAGCTTTTTAGGATATTATATAGCAAAAGATATTTATAACATACAAGATGAAGATATGTTAAATAGTATAAAATATCACACTACGGGTAGAGAGAATATGTCTAATCTTGAAAAGATAATTTATATAGCTGATTATATAGAGCCAACAAGACCATATTTTGATGGGATTTATGAGGCTAGAGAACTTGCATATAAAGATTTAGATAAGGCTATCCAATATATATTAAAAAATACAATACAATTTAACACACAAAAAGGAAGAATAATACACCCCTTAAGCATAGAGGCTTATGAATACTATAAAAAATAGGAGAGATAAAATGAATAAAGAACAAGTTTTTGAAGCAGTAAAAGTAGCATATAAAGCGTTAGATGATAAAATGGGTATAGATATAAAAGTTATAGATATATCTAATTTATCTCCTATTGCAGATTATTTTGTTATAGCTAGTGCTAGTAACTCAAGTCAATTAAGAGCTATGGCAGACGCAGTAGAAGAAGAATTACACAAACAATGTAATATACAAAAAACTCATATAGAAGGATTTCAAACAAAAAGTTGGATTTTGTTAGATTTTAATGACATAGTTGTACACTTATTTAACGAAGAAGACAGAGAATTTTATAATATAGAAAGAATTTGGGCAGATGCAGAAATTATAGATGAAAATATATTAAAATAAAAGCTACATAAGGAGGTATCTTGTTGAGCAAAGCAAAATTTATTAAACAAGCAGCCATACTTGCAGTAGCTAGCCTTTTAGTTAGATTATTAGGGTTTTTATATAGATTACCTTTGACGGATATGTTAGGTGACGAGGGAAATGGCATATATAGTGCAGGTTTTTATTTATATAACTTTTTTCTTGTTATGAGTTCGGCTGGGTTGCCAGCTGCTATATCTAAAATAGTATCTGAAAAAATAGCATTAGAAGAATATAGAAATGTTAAAAAGACTTTTAAAATGTCACTTATTTTATCCTCAACAGTAGGTTTAATTTTTTCTATTATTATGTTTGTATCAGCTAGATTTTTTTGTAATATAATAGGAAGTCCCAATAGCTATTATACTATACTTACACTTTCACCTACTGTGTTTATAGTATCGGTTATGTCTGTTTTTAGGGGGTATTTTCAAGGGCTTGGGACTACTGTACCAACTGCTATGTCACAAGTTATTGAACAAATTTTTAATGCAGTATTTAGTATTTATTTAGCATATTTATTAGTGGGGATTAGTTTACCACTTGGAGCAGCAGGTGGTACAGCTGGAACAGGGATTGGTGCTTTAGCAGGGCTTATATATATTTTAATGATATTTTTGAAGAAAAAAAGATATATAAATAGAAAGTTATCCACAAAAACACATAGATATAGAATAGAAACTAATAAAGAAATAGCTATAAAAATAATAAAAACAGCAACTCCTATTATTGCAGGTACGGCTATTTTTAGTATGACAAATCTTATAGATATGCAAATGGTAAATAGTAGGCTAGCTGCCTCAAATGCCTTTAATGAAAGTCAAATAACTGCTTTATATGGACAATTAACAGGTAAGTATGTGACCCTTACTACACTTCCAGTATCTATATCCACTGCTCTTGCAACAGCAGTTTTACCTAGTATAGCTAGTAGTATGGCACAAAAAGATATAAAAACAGTTAGAAGAAAAATAGACGTTAGTTTAAGACTTACAATGATAATATCCATACCAGCTGCAATAGGTATGGGAGTATTGGCAGATGAAATATTACTATTATTATTCCCTAGTTATTCTGGTGGTGGTAGCCTTTTAAAATGGGGTGCTGTTAGTATAATATTTTTAGCCCTTTGTCAAATCATAACAGGTATTTTACAAGGGATTGGAAAGATGAAAACTCCAGCTAAAAATGCTTTTATAGGAGCCATTATAAAAATACCTATAAACTATTTTTTAATAGCTATACCTAGTATAAATGTTATAGGAGCAGTAATTAGCACTACAGTATGTTATATAGTTGCATCAATACTTAATTTTAGAACATTAAAAAAGGCTACAAAAATAAGACCAGACTATAATGGTATATTATTTAAACCTACAATAGCATCTATTGTTATGGGTGTAGCTTGTTATTTTTCTTATAAAGGAGTATATTATATTAGTGAAAGTAATACTATATCTACATTAATTAGTATATTTTTTGCTATCATTGTTTATATTGTAAGTTTAGCTTTAATAGGTGGATTTAAAAGAGAAGATTTAACTCTTTTACCTATGGGAACAAAAATAATAAGCATATTAGATAGATATAGATTAATAGACTAAATATAAATAATTTAACTATAGTTAAAAAATAAGCCTATAGTTTAATTATAAAAAATATCACATTTATATTTTTATTTTTAAAATATAAATGTGATATTTTTTATTTATATAGAATATACTTTTATAACTTATATATTTTACTATGTTTATAAGGAGAAAAAATTATGGACAAGAAGATAGAAAAATTATGTGAAAAGATAGGTTTAGGCATAGCTATAAGTATAATAATTATTGTTATCTTATTTTTTAATATAAATGAAGTCGCTTTTGGAGAGATTATATTATATGATACTCTCCCTAATTATAAAATAAATGAAGAAGCTAAAGATATTTTTAATAAAGATGAAACCATAACTGTATCTAATATAGACAATTCTGAAGAAATAGGTGATATTGAACTTATAGGACTTGATGATATATCTTATGAACACGAAAAGACAGATGAAGAGGTTAAAAAAAGTAACGAAGTATCAAATAGCAATATAGACGTAAAAAAATTAGAAAATTTGGATTATTTAAGACAAGAATTTTATATAGTAGATGCTTCAACTGGTATGTCCAAAGACTATTTTGATATAAATAAATTTTTAAGTACAGACTTAAAGATTGAAAAAAGTGAAGATGAACCTAAAGTTTTAATATTTCATACCCACCCACACGAAATGTTTAAAGACAGCAACACTAATGATATAAACGAAGGTATAATTGGAGTTGGTACAAAGTTAGCCAATTTATTAGAAGAAGAATATGGTATAAAAACTTTACATATAACAGATACATCTTTTGATATGGAAAATGGAAACTTACAAAGAAACGGTGCTTATGAAAGAATGGAACCAACAATAAGAAAAGTTTTAGAAGAAAATCCATCAATAGAAATGGTTATAGACTTACATAGAGATGGAGTAAGCGAAGATACACATCTTGTAGAAACTATAAATGGTAAACCTACTGCTAAATTAATGTTTTTTAATGGAATATCAAGAATAATGGAAAATGGAAAATTAAGTAATATATCAAACTTACCTAATCCATATGTAGAAACTAATCTTGCCCTTAGTTTTAATATGCAAAAAAGAGCAACAGAAAAATATCCCGGATTAACTAGAAAAATATATATAAAGCCATATAGATATAGTCTACATTTAAAGCCTAAAACTATGCTTATAGAGGCAGGAGCTCAAACAAATACAAAACAGGAAATGTATAATGCTATGGAGGTTTTAGCAGAACTTATAAACGATGTTGTTTTTTCTTAAAATATATAAAAGGAGTATAACAATGATATACACAAAAAGAAAATATTATAACTATAATACAAAAGATAACACTATAAAATATCTAATGATAACTATGTTTTTAGGAAGTATTTTAGGTGCATTATTTGGGGCTTTTATAGATGATAATAGTATACAAAAAATTGACGTATTTTTAGATAGTTTTATAACACAAGAAAATAATATACAATTTGATTTAATGTACTTTTTAGAAGTTTTTTTTAAAGGATTAAAATATTTTTTAAGCATATGGTTTTTAGGGTTTATACCTTTTGGCTATATATTTATATATTTAATAGTTTTTTCAAAAGGATTTTTTATAAGTTTTACTACCACTATATTTTTTAGCAAATATTATTTTGAAGGACTAAAATATGTATTTAATATGTATGTTATAGAAAATATAATAATTATAGCATTAATATTTTATATATCATACAAAGCTATAAAATATTGTAAAGATAAAATGAAAAAAAGAAGTTTAAATATAAAGTCTTATATTAAAACTCTTATTATATGTATAATTATAAATATAGTATTGTTTTTTTTGTTTAATTATATATAAATCATTTAACAAAGATTATAAAATTTTATAAGTTTATAGTTTTTATAAGAAGATTTTAATGTAAATTTTATTAAAAATATTTGAAAAATAAATGAAAATATGTTAAAATATATCTTAATTGTATTAAACCTTTTATGGAGGTATTTTATGAAAAGTAAGATTATTTTAAATATATTAATAGTTTATTTTTCTATACTTAGTTTAGTTTTATTAGTACAAATTTCATCTAAAAAAACAAACGCCATTGAGCCATTACCTAGCGAAATAACATCAGAAGATAAGCTAAAAAATTCTGTTGTATTAGCTATAAATAGCCCGGTTACTATAACAAATGAAAAACAGTTTTTAATAGATGAAAAAGATTCTACATTAGTGCCAATTATTGAAGAAGGTAAAGTTTATATACCAGTTAAACTTTTAAAAACTGCTTTTGGTGCAGATATTAATTTTTCAAAACAGACTAAAGAAACTATTATAAGACTAGATAATAAAGCTATGATTTTTTCTAACAATGGGACAAGTATAGAGCTTATAGATAATACTAGCGAAGAAACAGTAGAGTTAGATGCAAAATCTAAAATAATAAATGACAGATTTTATATACCTCTTAGAAGCTTTGCAGATATTTTTGAAAAAGAAGTATTTTATAACAATGATTTAATAATTATAAGTAATATAGAAAATTTATTTGACCCAATAGAAGAAATAAATACATTACAAGAGTTAGAAAAGCAAGTTAAACAATTACCTATTGTTGGAAATGAAGACAATTTAAAATATTTATTAAAAGAAACAACACAAAATGAAAGTATAGAAACAGATTTATTAAATATTAATAATTTAGATAAAATGTTAGAACAAAATAAGCCTGTCATTATAAAGAAAACAAATAATTTTAATATATACGCAACACAAGGCTTTATAGAAGTATATTTTGTAACAAAAGATAAACAAGAAGTGTTTAGTTTTAAAGTAGAAAAATCTAGTAATAATATTAAAGATATACAAATAACAGATGATAGATTTGTTGTAACATATTTAGATAAAAATTTAAAAATTACTATTTATGATATATCAAATAAAGACGATATAAAAATTATAGAAACAGTAGAAAATAATGGAGGTTTTTATAAAAATATTATAGATGGAAATAATTTATATATTATATCTAAAATAGATATTTCTGAAGAAAAAGGTAAATTACCTTATTTTTTAGAATATATATATGAAGATAATACTATGATAGATATTAAAGAAAATGTTTTTTCACTTGAAAATATATTTTATTTTCCAGATATGAATGACAGTAGTTATACATTAGTTTCTTATATTAATTTATATAAAATAGATGAACCTTTATATAGTAATGTATATTTAGGTATGGGTAATAATATTATAATAAATGAAGATATGATTTATGTTATTACAACAAATAATGACAATAGTAATTTATATCAGTTTAAAGCTACTTTAGGTGGCATAGAATATGCCAACAGACAGTTTGTTAAGGGAGATTTTAAAAACTTTGAAATAGACAAAGAAAAAAATTTCTTAAAAGTAAATATAAATGATAGTAGTGTATATTTTGATAATGAATTAAATCAAAGGTAAGTATTAAATTGTAAAGGAGTGTTTAGTATGGCAGAAAAAAATGTTTTATTTAGTGGTATGCAACCATCAGGAAAGCCAACTTTAGGTAACTATTTAGGAGCCTTTAAAAATTGGGGTACTTTACAAGAAGAATATAATTGTATATATTGTATAGCAGATTTACACGCAATAACTGTTAGGCAAGAACCATCTATGCTTAGAAAATACACTAAAGAATTATTTGCATTATATTTAGCTGCAGGTCTTGATAATACTAAAAACATTATATATATTCAGTCTAATGTTTCGGCTCATTCAGAACTGGCTTGGATATTAAATTGTTATACTTATATGGGCGAATTATCTAGAATGACACAATTTAAAGACAAATCACAAAAACAAGGCAAAAATATACCAACAGGACTTTTTAATTATCCGGTTTTACAAGCAGCAGATATTTTATTGTATCAAACAGCTGTTGTACCAGTTGGAGAAGACCAAAGACAACATTTAGAATTATCTAGAGATATTGCTATTAGATTTAATAATATATATGGTGATATATTTAAAATTCCAGAAATATATATACCTAAAGCAGGAGCCAAAATAATGGGACTCCAAAATCCTACTAAAAAAATGAGCAAGTCAGATACAGATAATGAAAATAATGTTATATATTTATTAGATGATTTAAAAGTTATAGCAAATAAAATAAAAAGAAGTGTAACAGATTCAGATAATCAAATTATATATAGTGATGAAAAACCAGGTATTAAAAATTTACTTAATATATATTGTGCTATTACAAATAAAGAGATTAAACAAGCAGAAAAGGATTTTTCAGGTTTTGGATATGGTGCTTTTAAAGAAGCCGTAGCTGAGGTTGTCATAGAAGAAATAAGACCTATACAAGAAAACTTTAAAAGAATACTAGCAGATAAAGAATTTATAGAAAAAGCTATTAAAGATGGAGCTCAAAAAGCAGAGTGTATAGCTAATAAAACTTTAAAAAAAGTTAAAAAGAAAGTAGGGTTTATTTAATATGCCAGAAATAGTTCAAAATGTTAAAGGTCATAATAATTTTTATCCTAAGGTTTTAAAAGGTGAAGATGAAATAGATAGAGAATTTACATTATATATGTATGAACCAGATGATGAAATAAACGAAGATACAGCAGTATTATTGTATTATAAAGTTATATAGTAACAAATATATTAATACAAAAATTAAATATAGAAGTAGTATTTATAGTAGCAATAGGTATTATAATTTATAAAAAATATCAAGCTAATAAAGAGAAGAATAGACTTTTAATAAGTTTAAATTTGAAAATATAAAACAAAATATAAAATAAATTATCTAAATATACATTTGATATATAAATAGAATTAAAAAATACTAAAGATTAAAATATAATTTTGTAGTAATACTAAAGAAAGGATAATTATATGGAGTTATTTAAGAAAAAAGATGAGAAAAGAGATAATAGCATATTACAATTAAAACCAGGAACTCCTATAGAAATAAGCCAAATTAGTGATAAAAATTTACTATATTCTCATAATACTAGACTAGAAGAGTTCTTGTCTGAAAAAGAAGCTACTATATTAGCACCTATGTCTGGTGGAAACATTATAAGGCTATCTCATAATCAAAAATACATAATAATATTTAAAACTAATAAAGGTATATTTAAAAATACTATGAGAGTAGTATCTTATGATTTTAATGATAATATACCCCTTATAAAAATAGAGTTATTAGAAGAAAATGAGAAATTTCAAAGAAGGGCTAGTTTTAGATTAGAGATAGGACTTGACTTTGACTTTGATGTTGTTGAAGATACAAGTGAAGAAACTTTAAAAAATGCAGAAATTTTATTATCAAAAGGTAAAACAGCAGATATTAGTAGTGGTGGTATTAAATTTTTTAGCAATGAAGATATAGAAGAAGGGCAGTATATTAAGATATTAATAAATAATGAAAAATTATTTATTGTAGCAATAGGCATTATAATACATAAAGAAAAGTTAAAAGCAAAAGAAGAATATAAGTTTTCATATAAATGTAGATTTGAAAATATACCTAAAAGATATGCAGAAGATTTATCTAAATATATATTTGATATTCAGAGAGAATTATCTAAAAAAGGTGTAATATTTAATAAATAATATTGACAATAAATATTATAGTGATATAATATATACATATTTTAAATTTGAGATAAGGACAGTAGTTTATTTTAATGTTCTCAGAGAGAGATACCTTGGCTGTAAGTATCTTAACTAGAAATAAATGAAGACTACCTTTGAGTATTGGCTCTAATAAAGCACGGGTTGTTTCGTTAAAGACTGTTAAAGACGTAGCTTTTGCTATAAATTGGGTGGAACCGTGTAATTTATTTTATGCCCCATTTTCCTTGTGGAAAGTGGGGTTTTTATTAATTTCAATTAAGCTATGACTTAATATTTTAGAGTAAAAATTATAAACGGGTTTTTGTTTTAATTTTTACGAATAAAATATTTAGGAATTACTGTTTTTTAATACAAAGTATTAAAAAAATTGATTATTTAATTAAGCTATGACTTTATTATTTGAGATAAAAATTATAAAGTTATCAAATAAAATAAGAATAGTTAGTTTATGTTTGTGTTTGTGTTTATGTTTGTGTTTATTTTGATACAGAGTATCAAAAAAACTAATTGATACAGAGTATCAAAAAATTATTTATATTACAAAAACTAATATAAATTATAAAAAAGTGTATAATACTAATTAAAATAAAAAGGAGAAATGTGATTATGATAAATGTAACATTAAAAGATGGAACAGTAAAAAGCTATAAAGAGGGGATTACTATCCTTGAAATAGCAAAAGATATTAGCGAGGGTCTTGCAAGAAATACATTTGCAGGTCTTGTAGATGGTGAAGTTTTAGACATAAGAACTCCAATAGAAAAAGATTGTTCTTTAAGTCTTTTAACTTTTGATACAGAAGAAGGTAAAAAAGCATTTAGACATACAGGTTCACATATATTAGCGCAAGCTGTTAAAAGATTATATCCTAATGCTAAACTTGCAATAGGACCAGCCACAGACGAAGGATTTTATTATGACTTTGATAGAGAGCCTTTTTCTGCCGAAGAACTTATAGAAATAGAAAAAGAAATGAAAAAGATAGTAAAAGAAGATTTAAAAATAGAACGATTTGAATTATCTAGAGAAGAAGCTTTAAAATTAATGAAAGAAAATGATGAACCATATAAAATAGAGTTAATAAATGATTTGCCACAAGATGCAGTAATTAGTTTTTATAAACAAGGAGACTTTGTAGACCTTTGTGCAGGACCTCATCTTTTAAGTACAAAATATTTAAAAGCTATAAAAATTTTAAATGAAAGTGGGTCTTCTGGAGCATATTGGAAAGGTAGCGAAAAGAATAAAATGTTATCTAGAATATATGCAACAGCCTTTCCAAAAGCTAGCGAACTAGAGGCATATTTAGAACAAAAAGAAGAAGCTAAAAAAAGAGACCATAACCGTGTAGGCAGAGAGTTAGGGTTATTTACTACATCTGAAGATATAGGACAAGGATTACCACTTTTAATGCCTAAAGGAGCTAAAATAATTCAAACATTACAACGTTTTGTAGAAGATGAAGAAGAAAAAAGAGGATATAAACTTACAAAAACACCTTTAATGGCTAAAAATGATTTATACAAAATATCTGGACATTGGCAACATTATAAAGATGGTATGTTTGTATTAGGCGATGAAGAAAAAGATACAGAAGTATTTGCACTAAGACCTATGACTTGTCCATTCCAATATACTGTATATAATGCAGAACAACATAGTTATAGAGATTTACCTATTAGATATGCAGAAACCTCTACATTATTTAGAAATGAATCTTCTGGAGAAATGCACGGACTTATAAGAGTACGTCAGTTTACTATATCTGAGGGACATATTGTTTGTACAAAAGAACAATTAGGCGAAGAATTTAAGGGTGCAGTTGATTTAATAAACTTTATGATGAATACTTTTGGTATACAAGATGATGTGACATATAGATTTTCTAAATGGGACCCTAATAATAAAGATAAATATGAGGGTACTCCAGAACAATGGGAAGAAACTCAAAATGTTATGCGTGACTTATTAAATGAAATAGGGCTTGAATTTACAGAAGCAGAAGGTGAAGCAGCCTTTTATGGTCCTAAATTAGATATACAGTTTAAAAATGTTCACGGTAAAGAAGATACTATTATAACAGTTCAAATAGATTTCTTACAAGGAAAATTATTTGATATGACTTATGTTGATAAAGATGGTAATAAGAAAAATCCTATTATTATCCATAGAACGTCTATTGGGTGCTATGAAAGAACTTTAGCTATGCTTATTGAAAAGTATGCAGGAAACTTCCCAACTTGGCTTGCTCCAGTTCAAGCTATTGTTTTACCTATATCTGAAAAATATCACGATTATGCAGAAAGTGTAGTTAAAAAACTTAAAAATAATGGCATAAGAACAGAGGTAGATTATAGAGCAGAAAAAATAGGTTATAAAATAAGAGAAGCAAGACTTCAAAGAATACCATTTTTACTTGTTGTAGGTGAAAAAGAGGCACAAATGGGTGAAGTATCTATAAAAAGCCGTGGTGAAGATTTAGGTTCTAAACCATTAGATGCGTTTTTACAAGAATTAAAAGAAGAAATAGACAATAAAATTATAAAATAGTATCAAAAAAAGGAGCTTTAAAATATACTATATTATAAAGCTCCAAAATAATGATTATAAAGATAAGATAAAAATTTAATATACTATAAATATAACAATTTATAATTATTATTTTGTTTATATAGATTTTTATGAAAATAGTTACTTATTTAGACAATTTTATATAAGTAACTATTTTTATAATTTAATTTTATTAAGCTATGACTTTATTTTTCAAGATACAATTTATAAATGAATTTTTAGTTTTAAATTTTATCGAAGAAAAATAATAAGAATAGGTTGTTCATATTTATACAAAGTATAAAAAACTAATTAGGTTATAATTTTATTGTTTTTAAGAAAGAATAATAAAGGAAATAACTAGTTTTATAATTCTGCTATTCTCTCTACTGCTACAAATACTTTAGATATTTCATACCAAGTAGAAAAATCTACTATACCAGATTGAGGAATATTAAATATTTGTTGAAAAGTTAAAACGGCAGTTCTTGTTTGGTCGCCAAATATACCGTCTGCTCTAAGTTTATTAATAGCAGGATAGTTGTTTGAAATAGAATTTAGTTGATTTTGTATTGTTCTAACCTCTTCTCCACTAGAACCTAACTCTAAAGGATATCCAGGATAAGAGGATGGAACTCCGCTTACTTTTTCAGCATTGTCTAAATATATGTCATTTCCATAATAATATCTTAAAATTTGTATAGCGCTATATCCTTGGTCCGCTAAATATTTAGAGCCCCATTGACTAAGCCAATTAGGACAACTAACTCTTTGACCATCACAGTATTGTGTAAGAAGTGGTTGTCTTTGATTTGGTCTTTTAATATATGTTGTAAACATTTCATCAACTATTATGCTAATATCTTCAAATATATTTCTACCGTATACAAAAAATTGGTCAAATCTTGTAGAATTTGTTATGGTAAAATTTTTACCTCTTGACCTATACCACTCAGTATAAACTCTATTTAATGTAAAAGAATTTATAGCCAAAATATTTGCTCTTATAGCAGCGTCAGGCCAAGTGGAATATATTTCACTAGATGCTACATTTTTAATGTATTCTTTATAAGGTACCCAATAATTAGCTGCTGTATTATCATTTGGATCTCCATCGTGAACAACTATAAACTCAGGAATAACTACTCTGTCTAAAACTACAAATCCAGATTCTGCAGGTAAGTCTTTTTCTTCTGCTTCTGGTATTTTAGTGGGATAATCACCATAAATAGTAGGTGGTGGAATTATAATAGTTTCTCTTATTTCATTAGTTGATGACAAAGGCTTCATATATACATCTTGTATAGATTCATTGTTTGCATATATTTGTATACCTTTTATTTCTTCTGTTTCATATCCATCAGCTGTAATTAAGGCATTATATGTGCCATAAGGTGTTGATACGCTATTTGGATCTAAAGAATAGTCAACAGATGGTGTTTCTAAAGCTATAACATCAGTTTGACCAGATTCGTTTGTAAAAATTGTCATTAAATTTTCACTATCACTACTTATTACAATTTGTGCACCTTCTAGTGGCTTTGCAATAGTTATGTCAAAAACACCAAATATTAAATAGCCAATATTTGTATTATTAATTTCTAAAGCGCTTATTTCTTTTGAAGTTTCAAAATTATTTATATTTTGAGAAGTCTGTTCAATATCTTTATTAATCAAAAAAAATCCTCCTTAAAAATAAAACAAATCTTATAATATAATATGATAAAAATTTGTTATAAATTACTATAAAAATATATTGC
>CALWOZ010000006.1 GCA_944383305.1 uncultured Clostridia bacterium
GGAGAATTTGCAATAGGTGTAAATCCTTATATATTAAATCCTATGAACAATATTTTATTTGATGAAAAAATAATGGGAAGTATCCACTTTACACCAGGAAATGCCTATGATGATGCTGATAATGGCAATAGAAGTAGCATTCATTGGGACTTAGTTTTAATACAAACTAAAGAATATGGTGGTGGAGAAATATACTTTGACGATGTGTTAATTAGAAAAGATGGTTTATTTGTAATAGATGAACTTAAGTGCTTAAATCCTGAAAATTTGGCTGACTAAGATTTCTTTAAAAAGTTGCCAAAAAATACATTTTATAGTATAATTTTATATATAAAACATATTTGTACAAAGGAGATTTAAAAAATGAAAAGATTTTTATATGGAATGTTGACTGCTTCTTTAGTATTTACTAGCGCTTTAACTTTACAAGCAAAAACTGAAAGTGTAAATATACCTGTTAAATATAATAATATAAAAGTAACTGTTGATGGCAAAGAACTTACTACATCTAACGAACCTTTCATTTATAATGGTGTAACATACCTTCCTGTTAGAGACGTAGCTGAGGCAACTGGCAAAGCTGTAAACTGGGATGCTAACACTAAAACTGTTGCTTTAACATCTCAAGGTACTACTACTGAACCTACTCAAACTCCTGATAGTAACACAACAAATGAGCCTGTTCAAACTCCTGATGATACACAAAAAGAAAATTCATCTTTTAGTATAGATACTCACTCTGTTAATATAAGAGATGACTTTTATTTAACAGTAGATAAACCTCTCACTTCTAGTTCAGAAACTGATTTAATTGCTATCAAATTTGACTACACTAACAAAAAAGATTCTAAAGATTTTTTCTATATTAGCAACAACATTAAAGTATATCAAGATGGTGTAGAGTTAGACCCTGTAAATGTATCTTCAAGCTCTCCTAACTATGCACTTACTGAAAAGTATACTAAAGGAATGGAAACTGGAACTCACCTTATTGGAAAGCTTTATAAATTAAACAACAAAACGTCTGATGTTACTGTAGAGGTTAGTCCTTATTCAAACTCTAGTATAAAAATTACTAAAACATTTAAAATTGCTGAATAATATTTAATCTCACAACTTTATTATCCCCCATTAATTAAACTAATGGGGGATTTATAATTTAATTATTAAAATAATTTATATGCTCCATAAGTGATACAAAAAAGATATTTTTATAGATGAGTTTAAACACTTAAATCTTAAAAATTTGCCTAATTAAAATTTATTTAAAAGTTGCCAAAAAATATATTTTATAGTATAATTTTATATATAAAATATATTTATACAAAGGAGATTTAAAAAATGAAAAGATTTTTATATGGAATGTTGACTGCTTCTTTAGTGTTTACTAGTGCTTTAACTTTACAAGCAAAAACTGAAAGTGTAAATATCCCTGTTAAATATAATAATATAAAAGTAACTGTTGATGGTAAAGAACTTACTACATCTAACGAACCTTTCATTTATAATGGTGTAACATATCTTCCTGTTAGAGACGTAGCTGAGGCAACTGGCAAAGCTGTAAACTGGGACGCTAACACTAAAACTGTTGCTTTAACATCTCAAGGTACTACTACTGAACCTACTCAAACTCCTGATAGTAGCACAACAAGTGAGCCTGTTCAAACTCCTGATGATACACAAAAAGAAAATTCATCTTATAGTACAGATTCTGAATCTGTTAACATAAGAGATGATTTTTATTTAACAGTAGATAAACCTGCCTTTTCTGATACAAATGCAGATTTAATCGCTATAAAATTTGATTATACTAACAAAAGTGATTCTCAAAAAGTTTTCTCTTTTAACAATAAAATTAAAGTATATCAAGATGGTGTAGAATTAGAAGATGTATCTATAGCTTCTATGAGCTCTCCTAACTATGAACTTGGTCAAAATTATACTAAAAACCTTGACCCAGGCACTTACCTTGTTGGTCGTCTTTACAAATTAAACAACAAAACATCTGATGTTACTATAGAGGTTACTTCAACTAAAAACCCTGATATAAAAATTACTAAAACATTTAAAATTGCCGAATAATTTTTTAAATCAAATTATTAAAAACCCTACTAATTTAACTAGTAGGGTTAATTTTTAATTTTAAAACTAATAATAAAAATAAAAATATGTTTATAGTATATACTTATCTATAAGTGATACAAGATTAGCAATTTCTGGTTTAGTAATTTGAGCAGTAGCCCCTAACCTTTCCCCTTTTAATCTCATTTCATCATTTATAAGAGATGAGAATATAATAACTGGTATATGTTTAAGTTCTTCATCTTCTCTAATAAGTTTTAATAGTCTATGACCATCCATTTTAGGCATTTCTATGTCTGTAATAATACAAGAAACCTTGTCTTCAATAGGTCCTGGTTGATTTTTATACTCTTGTAAAGTATCCCACGCGTGTTTACCATCTGTACACATAGTAGTATTTGTATAGTGTGACTTATGAAGACATTCTATTAACAATTTTTCTAACAAAGGAGAGTCCTCTGCAAGAAGTATTGGTTTATTAGAGTCTTTACGTTCACCAAGTTTATCAATATCAGATACTTTTATGCTCTTATCTGGACTAATATCTGCAAGTATTTTTTCAAAGTCTAATATTGTTATTAATTTATCTTTAACTCTAGCTATCCCAGTGGCAAGTCCCTCTTGACCACTATATATAGTAGTATCTGGCTTTTCTATATTCTCCCACGATATACGGTGTATTTCTTCTACTGTGTGTACGTGAAAAGCTGTGTGTACATTATTAAATACTGTTATTATAAATATATCTCTTGTTGGGTCTTCTGTAGGTGGTAATCCCATATATGTGGCTAAATCTATAACCGTCATAATATCATCTCTAGGTTTAAATACCCCCTCTACATAAGGGCTAGAATTAGGCATTGGTGTTGCCTTTGTATATTTCATAATCTCTAATATTTTAGCAACATTTATCCCAAAGTGACTCCCCGCGACAGTAAATTCCATAAGTTCAAGCTCATTAGTACCACTTTCTAAAAGAATTTTTGGTTTTAAAATATCGTTCAAAATAAAATCCCCCTTAATATATTTTTATAAAAATTATATTTGATTAAGTTTAATAAAGTTAAGAATGGATAAAATAAATATATATTTTTAAACTAATAATATATAACTAATTATTATTATATCATTTTAATTTAATAAAGCAAAGAAAAAATTAAAATTTTTAAAAAGTTTTTTAAAGTTAGTTGAATAATATATAAAATTATGATAAAGTTTGTATATAAAATACTTAGGAGGAAACATCGTTAAATGTGTGGATTTACTGGATTTACTGGAAATTTAGCTAATAAAGAAGAAATAATAGAAAAAATGATGAATAGAATAATACATAGAGGACCAGATAGTAGTGGTATACACAGTGATGAAAATGTTACTTTGGGATTTAGACGTCTTAGTATTATTGGATTAGAAAACGGCTCACAACCTATGTATAATGAAGATGGTAGTATTGTTATAGTTTTTAATGGTGAAATATATAACTATGCTTCTATAAAAGAGGAACTTTTAAAAAATGGTCATATTTTTAAAAGTGAAGCTGATACTGAAGTTTTAGTACATTTATACGAAGAAAAAGGTATGGATATGCTAAAAGATATAAGAGGTATGTTTGCCTTTGTTATATATGATAAAAATAAAAATACTCTTTATGCAGTTAGAGATTTTTTTGGTATAAAGCCATTTTATTATACTAATATAAATGGTAACCTTGTCTTTGGCTCTGAAATAAAAAGCTTTTTAGAATATCCAGAGTTTAAAAAAGAGGTAAATGAACTAGCCTTAGAAAATTATCTTTCCTTTCAATATTCTGTCTTAGAAGAAACTTTCTTTAAAGGTGTGTTTAAACTTATGCCGGGGCATTACCTAAAATATAAAGATGGTAAAGTGGATATAACAAGATATTTTGAGCCTATGTTTGAACCTCAGCCAATGAAGCTACAAGAGGCTATAAAGGCTGTTGACCATTCTTTACAAGAATCTATTAAAATTCATAAAGTAAGTGATGTGGAGGTTGGTTCATTTTTATCTAGTGGTGTAGACTCTAGCTATGTGGCTGCTACATTTAAAGGAGATAAAACATTTACTGTTGGGTTTGACTATGAAAACTATAATGAAATAAACTATGCAAAGGATTTATCTAAAGAAATTGGTATAGAAAACTTTAACAAAACAATAACAACAGATGAATATTGGGACGCCATATCTAAAGTACAATACCATATGGACGAACCTTTAGCAGACCCTTCTGCCATTGCTTTATACTTTGTTTCTAATCTAGCTAGTAAACACGTTAAAGTTGCCTTATCTGGTGAAGGTGCTGATGAGTTTTTTGGTGGATATAATATATATAAAGAACCTTTTGATATATCTTTTATAACTGTACTGCCAAAACCTATAAGGAAAGCCTTAGCTAAAATTGTTAAATTAATTCCTTTTTCTTTTAAAGGCAAAAACTTGTTTATACGTGCATCTAAAGATGTGGAAGAAAGATTTATTGGTAACGCTAATATGTTTTCTAAAGAAGAACGTGAAAGTATATTAAAAAATCCTACTGGCAAATATGCTCCTATGGACATAACTAAGCCTTTATATGATAAAGTCAAACATTTAGACGACGTTACAAAAATGCAATATATAGACTTAAATCTTTGGCTTGTAGGTGATATTTTATTAAAAGCTGACAAAATGAGTATGGCAAACTCTTTAGAGGTTAGGGTTCCATTTTTAGATAAAGAAGTATTTAAAGTAGCTAGCAAAATTCAATCTGATTATCGTGTTAATAAACAAGCTACTAAATATGTATTTAGAATGGCATCTAAAGAATATTTACCAGAAATGGTGTCTACTAAAAAGAAACTTGGCTTTCCTGTTCCTATTAGAGTTTGGCTTAAAGAAGATAAGTTTTATAATAGAGTAAAAGAAGCTTTTTGCTCTGACGTTGCTAAAAAATATTTTAATACTGATAAAATAGTTGGTTATCTTGATAATCATAGACAAGGCAAAGGCGATTTTAGTAGAAAAATTTGGACTATATATATGTTTTTAGTATGGCATAAACAATTTTTTGAGGAGGCGTAAAAATGAACTGTATTTTTTGTAAAATTTTAAATGGTGAAATACCATCTAACAAAGTTTTTGAAAACGATAATTTTATAGCTATATTAGATGCTTTCCCTGCTAACGAAGGTCATACATTAGTTATACCTAAAAAACACTATGAGAATATTTTTGAAATAGATGAAGACACCTTAAAAGAAGGTTATGCTATTGCTAAAAAAATAGCTACCAGTATTAAAAAAGCCTTAAATGTAAAGGATATTAATATATTACAAAACAACGGTGCTTTAGCTGGACAAACTGTTAATCATTTTCATATACATATTATCCCTCGTAAAGAAAATGATAAAGTAGTTATAAAATCTGAACAAATTAATGTTGATAATAATAGAATAAATGAAATACTTAATTCTATAAAAAATAGCTATTCCTAATATTTTTCTAAACAAAAATTAATTTAATTAATTAAAGGCTTACAACAATGCGAATATATAACTGACTTAAAATATGAGTTTGATGGTGTTAGGGTTGGCTTTAGAGAAGTAGAAAAGCCTTTCTTATATGCTAAAGTGAATAGTAATATTAAGTATTTCCTAATATACTTACTGTTGATAGTAAATATTATATGAAAATAGTAAAATACAAGGATAAATCTACAACAATTGTTATAAGCACTACTCCAACATTTGAGGGTAAATTGCCTAAAACAGGATATTAAGAATTAAAATAAAGAGTAGAATAACTATCTACTCTTTATTTTAATTCTTTTAATTTTAGGTTTAAAGTTCTTCTCTTCAATAATTTTGTTAATTATTTATAAATGCTTTCTAACAAATGCTTTAATATATTTTGCAAACTTTATTTATTATAGTTTTTTACACCATCTTCTATAATATAAATCCTATGTACAGTAATAGATGAACCAGAAATTTGTTTATCATTTTTGTTTATATAACTAAACCCATAGTATTTATCACCAATATACAGTATTTATTTTAAAATCAATATTTTAAGGAGATAAAAATTGAAATATTAATGGTATCAATAGCAATATTTATACAATAAATAAAACTAATAGATATAATTAAGAAGTAAAAAGAAAGTAATAAATTTACCTTTATAGTTAATTAAAATTTATTATAAATTTATAAATAAAATTAATGTAAAATATAGTAAAATTTTAAAAAAATCAAATATATACAATATTTTTTATTGAAATATTATATACATTTATGATATAATTACAAAAAGTATATTAATTATTAATATTATGATGAGTTATGTCTATGAAAAAAAGTATAAGTATATTAATAGCTTAAGCATTTATATTAAATAGTAATTTTATAGTAAATGCCTCTGAACAAATTCAAAATATTCCAGTAGAGGTTATTGAGAGTGTAAATACACTTGAAAATAATAACTTTAAGGTAAATGATGAATTATATAAATTATCAGAATTAGAAGTAGTTGAAGATATTAATCATAAATTTACTGAATCTTTAAAAGAAAGAAGTTCATTATTTAATGAATTTGATAATTTTAAAATTGAAAAAGAATTAAATAAAATTAAAACTAGAGGCAACAATACAGATCCTAACAATGCATACTTAATAAAAACAGAATACGTTTATTCAGATTATATTGAAGTTGAAAATCAACAAAAATGGTATGGAATGATTGTTAATGATAATGCAAAATTAACAGCAATACTAGAAAATTCTTCTGGGCTTAATTCAAATATGGCATTATTTAAACTAGACCAATCTAATATGACATTAAATCTAGTATCTTATGCTATTAATTCAGATAGTTTTAAAAAATTAGACTATGTTGGTGAACAAGACATTTATTATCTACTAGTCGAGGGTGCTAGTGGTACAGGTGAATTTAACTTTGCCGTTTTTGAAACAAATAATATTATTAACGAGCCTAATGATAACATAAGTCAAGCAATACAAATACAAGAAAATACACCTATTAAAGGCACTATTGATAATATGTTTGATGTAGATTTATATAAAGTAAGTTATAATAGCCCAAGAATATTAAGTTTAAGTTTAGATAACCCAGATTATCAAGTATATATTTCACCTGATGGCCAATCATTTTCCAATATAGGAGATAAAGTTGTTAATTTAGAAGCAGGTACATATTATTATTTGGTTGAAAGTCCTACTGGTAAGTATGATAAAAATTTAGAATACGAATTAAATATAAAAACAACAAAGTATATGCCTTTTGAAAAATATCCTATTGTTTCAAGAACAACTGACTTTAGTTCAATTTTACAAGTAAATTATGATGATTTTGTAAATAAAAATGCTTACACAGATAATTTATATTTGAATGGAGAAAAAATAGACTTTTCATATGGTTTTGAAAATATAGTTGATAATTCAGCAGGCTATGCAAAAACTACAATGAAATTAACAGAAACACCAGATCAATTTGTTGCTTTAACAGACTCTCATTTATCATTATTAAATTCAGTTGGTTACTATGAAGATGTACTCCCTACTTTTGTAAAATTTAATACTAATTGGTTTGGTTCTAAAAATTTAGATAAAGCTCTTATATTAACTTTATGTGATACAGATATGTCTGTTAAGAGAACTGGTAGAGGAGCATATAGTGGAAATTATAGTTTTGAATCAGCACATGCTACACTTGTTATAGACACAGATACAAAGAAAGTTGTAGATGTAATTTATCCTAATTACTATTATTTATACGGAAATCAAAGATTTTATTATACAAAGTATTCAAATGAATACTCAGAGGCTATTAAAAATTGGGGTAGAAATTAGGAAAGGAAATTAAATATGAATATTAAATTTCAATCAAGTTATACTTTGAATAATAGATATAATAATAAATATAATAATTTAATACAATCTCAAAATAATAATCAAATTATAGAGAATACAAAAATAAAAGATAATTCTATAGGAGTAATTTTAGAATTAAGAAAAAACAATAATCTTGAAAAATCAACTTTTGAAAATATAAATCGAGATGAACTTTTTAATATTAAAACAAATCAAAATTATTTAGATAATATTGAAAAACAAAAAGAAGAAATTTTTAATAATGTTCTTACAAATTTTAAAGAAAAGTTTGGTATTAATCTATCAGATGATACTATTGAATATGCCAAAAGCTTATCTTTATTTATTTCAATACCACAAGATTTAGAAAATGGATTTTCTGAAGATGAAATAAAAAACATAGAAATAACTTATACAGAAATTCTTTTACGAGATTACTTTATGAGAAGTGATGCAGAAGAAGTAATAACAACATCTAAAAATATAATAGATAATTTAAAAAATGTTTATGCTGAAGATTCTCAAGAATACAAAGAATTAAGTGATACTATAAATAGAGATATGAAGTTTTTTGCAGAAAAATCCTTAGCAAGTAAATTAATTTCTAGATTTATTAAACTTAAAAAAATGCCAGAGTTAGAGCAAGATAAAGAAAAATCTAATAGTATATTTGATAAATATAAAATTAATTTAAGTTATAAAGATGAAAATATAGACTACTCAAAATATATAGATGACTTAAATAAAGATGCTGAAATAGTAGTAAATAATATGTTAGCGTATTTTGAAAAATATAACTCTTTTCAAGGATTTAATAATGATATTGCCTCAAAAGGTACTAAATCATTTACATATAATCAAATGACAGATGTCAAAAGTTATGATGAGTTTTCGTATTTAATAGATAAATTGTACTCTTCTGAAACATTTGAAGATGCAGAAGAAGCTTATAAAGAATTAGAAAATTTAATTAATGATAAAGAATATTCATCTAGTATAAACAAAGAAAAGTTTAAGTTGGTAGAAGAAGACTTTAAAAAATTAAAAGAACTAATAAAATAAAAATAAACTTATATCTTAATTATGTTTAATAAAAAGGCTAAAGATACAATCTTTAGTCTTTTTATTATTCTATTTGGTTGTTTAATTTTTTATTGCTTTTTAAAATATTATCAATAATTAGCTAAATTAAAAATTTAATATATTAAAATAAAAGAGAGAATTACCCTCTCTTTTATTTTTTTAAAATCATATATACAACATACACAATCATATTAATATAGAAAAATAATGTAAATATTTTAGGCTTATCTATGATTTGATTACATTCTTCTTTTAGCTTATTTATCTCTTTTTTATTACATATTATAAATAAAAATATAGATAATAAAAGTAATGGTGATGTAAATAAGAAATAAATTAAAGGATACATTAAATCTTTAAATGTATATGTTACATTTGATATTTGTTCATTAATATTTGGTATATACTTATATGCTATATGAGCTATGGTTATTTGAGTTCCATTAAATATAAAATGCATAAGTATACTAGAATATATTGACTTAGTTACTTTAACTAAATATGCAAATATAATACCTCCGACTATGGCATAAAAAAGTTGAGATATAGTAAAATGCATTACTCCAAAATAAAAGCTAGACATTAACACTCCTATTAATACTGGTGTTTTTTTATACCCTGTTAATATAACTCCCCTAAAGGCTAATTCTTCTGTTATGGCAGGCACTAATGCAGAAACAAAAAGTGCTTTAGGTAAGCTTAAACTAGCAAATAAACCAATTGCATCTGATATTTCATCTTTAAAAAATACATTAGTAATAGCTCCTATTAGTTGTAACATTGGTTGTATTGTAAAACTTAAAAATATTATTAAAAAAAAGTTTTTTAAAGACAAGGGGGTTAAAGGTATAATATCTTTAAATTTTATTTTTTTTATAAATAAGACTAAAATAATAGGTGATATGAAACATATAATTGCAAAAATAGATTGACTAATCCATATATTTTGGGCACTTAATGCGTTAGGAAATAATCTTAATATACTTAATAATACAATATTACCAATAAATATTAAAAATATCATTAACAAAAACATAAATTTATCAGCATTTTTAGGATAATTCATTATTAATCAACTCCATATTTTCTACTATATTTTTTATCTATAAAACGATTAAACACAGAAAATATAACAGCAAATATTGGTACACCAAAAAACATACCAGCAGGTCCAAATATAGCCCCACCAACTATTATAGAAAATATTATTCCTACTGGCTTAATACCAATAGAATCTCCTAATATTTTAGGTCCTAATATATTTCCGTCAAACTGTTGTAAAAGTAGTATAAATATTGCCATCCATACTGCTTTTAAAGGATTTGTTATATCAAACATTAATGTAATAAATATAACAGGGATTGCTCCTATAAATGGTCCAAAAAATGGTATCATATTAGTTACACCTATTATTATGCTTAAAAGCATTGCAAATGGAGCTTTTAATAATTTTGCACCTACAAAAAATATTATACCTATTATTGTAGAGTCTATTATTTTACCAACAAAAAATTTTTCAAATGTATAATTAGCTTCTTTACAAAACTGTATTAAATTATTTGCTAATTTTTTAGATAACAAGGCATATACTATTTTTTTGCTTCTTTTGGCTATAATTTCTTTATCAAATAATATATAAACAGATATGACTATTCCTAATACTACATTTAATAGTACAGATGCAATGTTTATAGTGCTAGATAGTATTTTTTTTATATAGCTAGGAAATTGAGCTAAAAAGTTCCTACTAAATTCTTCTGTATATGATGAAATTTCTGCTATTATTTTTTCGTCTAATGGTATATTCTCTTTTAACATAGTGTCAAAAGAATTTATATCAAATGTTTTAAAATGTTCTGATACGTCTAATATGCTTTTTTGTATCTCTGGTATAAGATAACTTATAAGCCAGATTAAAAAACTAAATAATAAAACATATGCTGTCGTTATAGATAAGCCTCTTTTTAAATTCTTCTTATTATCTAAATATCTTATTTTTGAAAAAACTCTTCCTTCTAAAAATTTTAAACTAGAATTTAAAACATAGGCTATGCCTATACCATATATAAAAGGTGCTAAAATATCTTTTGTTTCTTTTATAGTTATAGATATATCTAGTTTAGAAGATGAACGATAAAAAATTATAGTGATTATAGCTACTAAAACTAAGCATATTCCTAATTTTAAATATCTTTTATTATTTTTTATAAAGTTTTGTGATTTTATAAAATCGCCTCCTAAAAATTTTTATATTTATATAATACAATATATTTTTTATAATTACTAGCTAAAATTATTCTTTTATATTATAATTAGGATATGACTTTATTTTTCAAAATAAAAATTACAAACATTCTTTTATTTTTAATACTATTAAGATTAACTATTTTCTAATACAATATATTAAAAAATTTATTTATTATAATTTTAAATAAAAACTATTGATTAATTTTGTATTTTAATGTTATACTATTAACAAATGATAAAATAAAATACAAATTTTTTAATATATGTTAAATTTTAAGAAGGGGGGTTATTTTATGTCTAATTTAAAGACAAAAAAAATAAACATTAAAGATGCTAAACCTAATATGATTTTAGCCAAAGATGTTGTTTCTAATTCGGGGGTAGTAATCATAGCCAAAAACACTATGCTAAGTGATATAAACTACAATAAATTAGAAAATAATGGAGTGAAATCTATAACTATATTTGAAAGAAATGGAGATATAAATGACTCTTTTGATGAAAATATTTTATTACAAAATAAAGAGTACAAAAAAATTGAAGATAGAAAAGAATTTAAAGAATTTAAGAAAAAATATGAACAAAAAATTGAAAAACTTGAAAATCAATTTATAGCAATTGGTAAAGGTGTTGGAGTTGAAATAGATACTCTTTATAATATGGTTATAGACATAATAGATAGTGTAAACTGTAAAAATGATGTATTTTGTTATTTAGCTCATCTAAAAAGTCAAGATATTCATACATATGCACATTGTTTAAATGTTGCTCTTATATGTAATCTTTTTGGTTTATGGCTAGGTTATGAAGGGGAAGACCTTAAAAATCTTACTGTATCTGGGATATTACACGATGTGGGTAAAACTCAAATAGATGAAAATATTATTAAAAAACCAGAAAGGCTTACAGATTCTGAATATGACTCTATTAAAAAACACGCTTATTTAGGATATAAACTTGTAGAAGATTTAGATATACCAGAAGAAATTAAACTTGGTGTATTAATGCATCACGAAAAAATAGATGGTTCTGGATATCCTTTAGGACTAACTGATGATAGAATATCTAGAACTGCCAAAATAGTGGCTATTTGTGACATATATGAAGCTATGACTGCTGATAGAGTATATAGACCTAAAATTTGTCCATTTGAGGTTATAAGAAACTTTGAACAAAATAGTTATGACATTTTAGATACTAAGCTTTTATTAGCATTTTTACAAAATATAGTTTATACTTATGTTGGTAGTCACGTTATGCTATCTGACAATAGAGAGGCTGAAGTTGTTTTTATAAATCAAGCTCATCTCTCAAAACCTATTGTAAAAGTAAATAATTCTTTTATTGACTTATCTCAAGAAAAAGAACTATTTATAAAACATATATTATAAGCAAGGATATACCTTGCTTTTTGTTTGACATAAATTAATTTATGGCTTTATTTTAATTAATATAATTTTAAAGGATAGAGAAAATGGATTATGAATTTTTTATGAAAGAGGCATATAAAGAAGCTTTAAAAGCTTATGAAATAAACGAAGTTCCTATTGGGTGTGTTATTGTTTATGACAATACTATTATATCTAGAGCATATAATAGAAGAAACATAGAAAAAAATACCTTAAAACACGCTGAACTTATAGCAATAGACAATGCTTGTAATGTTATAAATGATTGGAGATTAGAAAATACTACTATTTTTATCACCGTAGAACCTTGTCCTATGTGTACTGGTGCTATATTACAATCTAGGATACCAACGGTAGTATTCGGTACAAGAAATAAAAAAGCCGGTTGTTGTGGCTCTATATTAAATATGTTAAATAATAATAGTTTTAACCATAAAGCTAGTATTATAGAAGGTGTATTAGAAGAAGAATGCTCTTTATTAATGAAAAACTTTTTTAAAAAGCTTAGAAAGAAAGGATAAAGTTAATGATTGATTATAAAGGTGTTATTTTTGATTTAGATGGAACTATATTAGACTCATTATGCGTTTGGAAAAAAGTCGATAGAAAATTTTTTAAAAAAAGAAATATGAACATACCTATTAATTATAAAAAAAATGTTAATAGTATGACCCTTTTAGAAACTGCTAAATATACCAAAGACATATGTGGTATAGATGATAGCATAGAAGATATTATAAACGAATGGAAAGAAACTGCTTATGATGAATATAAAAATAATGTTAAATTAAAATACGGTGCTTATGAATATATTATGTTCTTAAAACAAAATAATATAAAAATAGGCATTGCCACTACTTGTGAAAGAAAGCTTTATGAAGTATGTTTAAAAAAACATAAAATTTATAGTCTTTTTGATACTATTGTAGATTCTACTCTTGTAAATCGTGGTAAAAATTTTCCTGATATATATGAATTATGTGCTAAAAACTTAGGTCTTACATATAAAGATATTATTGTATTTGAAGATGTAATAGACGGTATAAAAGGTGCTAAAAAAACTGGTATGAAAGTATACTGTGTATATGATAAAAATAGCTTAGAAAAATTAGACGATATATTAAATGTAAGCGATGAATATATAACTGATTTTAGAGAAATGATTGTATAAAATTGTATGAATTTAACTTTACTTTTACGTTGACAAAATAAAAAGTAAATATTATAATATATATATATTTATTTAATATGTTTTAAATTTTCTCGTGCTAGTTGGGGAGGTAGCGGTGCCTTGTAACCTACAATCCGCTATAGTAGGAACGATGTCTATCTAAGGCTTTCATTTTTTATGCCTGCCCTATAAAAGTGGTGTTGACGACTTAGTCTTACGCAATAGATGCTTGTGAACCGTGTCAGGTCTTGACGGAAGCAGCACTAAACAAGAATTTCTATGTGCCGTAAGGGTGCTGGGTTTGAGCTAACTAGATAGGTAACGATAGAAAGTGTCTGTCAAAGATAGATGCACGGGATTTTATATATTCCACCTATGGTGGTTTTTTTATTATAAAAATAAGAGAAAGTTATATGTCCAACCATTATTTATAACAAAGGTATTCCTAAAAAAATTTTAGACAATATTAAATGTGGAAATTATTCATCTGAAGAAATAATGAAAATTCATAAAGAAATAAAAGAGCAATATTTTAATAGAAAAAGAGGATTTTATCTTGCTTTAGTTATTACTATTGTTTGTTTTATATTTATAATAGTATCGGATTTAATGTCATCACCTAATCTACTTATGTCTATTTACACTTTAATAATTTTATTATTCATTATAATTTGTTGTATGATATATTTAAAAAAAATCTTGTTGATAAATCTAAAAATCAGTTTATAAAGGCTATAAGAAAAGGTTATCCAGATCTAGTTGAAAAAATAGAAGATGATTTTTTTAGTTAAATTAATAAGAATACTATATACATTTATGTTTAATATGTAATATAAAAGTATTAGTCATAGCTAATAGGTAAGATTAAAAATTTTTTGTTTTAATATAAAGAGGTGATAAAATGTTACAAAATAAATTTACTACTACTGATACTATGTTAAAAGAATACGTTATAAAAATTATTTGCAAAAATTTATTAGTTAAAGGTTTTATCATTAGTACTTTAGGGATTATTATTACTTTTTATCACTTGTTAAAATACCAGTATATACAAGTTGGTATATTTGGTAGTGTAACTTTTATATGTATTTTGGTAACTATTATATCTCCTTATGTTACGTACAAACAGCTAAAAACTTCAAATCTTAATCTTCATAACGGAAATACCCCTGAAACAAATATTATATTTGATGATAAAATATACATACGTGAAGGTTCTTTATCTATTAATATTGAATATTCTCAAATAAAAAAATTTTATAAACTTAAAAGTTGTTATGTTTTAATAATTGGAAAATCAAATGGAATTATTGTAGATAAAAATGGATTTGTTAATGGAACAATTGATTACTTTTTTACTTTAATAAAACAAAAATGTACAAATTTAAAAATTTAAATTTGTACATTTTTTATATTATTATTATTATTTATAATTAAACTATGACTTTATTTTTCAAAATAAAAATTAAAACTACTTTTTGTTTTAATAATTTTGCAATTCTTAAATTGCAACACATAATTTATAAAATTACCACATTATTGTAAAAAATATTAGGAATGTTTGTTTATTTATCATTTAAATTACTTGTTATTATATCTATTAATTGGTCTTTTGTTAAGTTTTCTCTATATCCATCCATATTTTCAGCCATCTTCATAAGTTCTTCTTTAGACTTTTCTGAAAGTCCACTTTCTATTAGCTTATCTTCACCTTTTAATATATCTATACATTTTCCCATATTTTTTTCATCTTTTCTTATAAAACTTTCTTTAGCATTATTCATATAAAATCTCCTTTATAATAAATTATTTATTATATTTAAGCTATATATATATTTTTTACATTTAATATAAATTTATACATTATTATACTAAATAGGTAAAATACAAAATATAACAAGAAATATTATATTTAATAATGTAAAGACTGCTAAATATTTATTTTTTAAATTTGGATAATTTATTATAATTTGTTTATAAGAAATTAAACTTGCCATAGACGCAATTAATGTGCCTAAGCCTCCTATATTAGTCCCTACAATAAGTTCTTTCCACTCTTGTGTAAAGCCTGATAAAAGAAATGCCGTTGGTACATTACTAATAATCTGACTTATAAAAATAGAAACTATTCTAACATTATCATTTAAAATATCAGTAATAAACTCATAAAAAATAGTTATTCTATTTATATTTCCAACAAAAATAAAAAAACATATAAAAGTTAATAATAGGCTATAATCTATTTTTAATAATAATGTTTTATTTTTTATTATTATAGAAATAAGTATTATAATAAATAGTATTATATCTGGAATTAAACCTATGACAGTTAAAATACATAAACAAAATAGTACTATATAATATATAAGGCTATTATTATTTATTTTTTTCTTATTTTCTAATTTATCAATAGTTACTTTTCTTTTGCTATATGTAAACCATATGCAAACAAATAATAAAATAGCCGAAATTATAGTATATGGTAACATTATAAGTACAAATTTTATAACAGAAAAATTTGATATAGAATAAAGGTACAAGTTTTGAGGATTGCCAATAGGTGTTAGCATACTTCCTAAATTTGCTGAAATAGTCATAAGTGTTATTGTTAAACAAAGTGAATTATTCATACTAGACATATTAAGTATTAAAATACCTAAAGGCACAAATGTAATAAGAGCCACGTCATTAGTAATAAACATACTAGTAAAAAAGCATAAGAATACTAAAACTAATATAAGTTGTCGTTCTGTTTTTATTTTATTTAATAGGGCTCCTCCAATATATTCAAAAAGCCCTATTTCTTTTAATCCTAATACAACTAGCATAAGACAAAATAAAATGATAATTGTAGCTGTGTCAATATATTCAAAGTACTCTTTATCTGGCGGAATAATAAAACAAGATATAAATGCTAATATAAAGGAAATGATTAGCACAGTTTCTTTTTTTAAAAATAGTTTTATACTTTTTATCATATTTAATTATTTCCTTTTGCTATATTAATATTTCTTATTTTATATTTATTCGGATTTTATAGCTTTTAATGCCTCTATTTTAACTGCTCTCTTAGCCGGAAAATATCCTGCCATAAGACCTATAAGACTTGCAAATATTAATGATGATATACTAAGCCAAAAAGGTATAGAGGATATTTTTGCCATCTCATCTCCAACGGCTATTCCCATACTCATACCTATCATACCTAGTTTTTCCATTAAAAATGGTCCACCTTTATTTATAACAAGAGAAACTATATGACTAAATATAACACCTATCCCTCCACCTAAAAATCCTATAAGTATAGCCTCTAAAAGAAATAGCTTTTTAATGTCTGCCACTCTAGCGCCAATTACTTTCATTATACCTATTTCTTTTGTTCTTTCATATATAGACATAACCATAGTATTAGTTATACCTATTGCTGCAATAAATAATGATATACCGCCTATTGCTCCTAAAAGTATTTGTATACTTGCGTTAGTTTTTTTAGCAGAGGTTATATATTCAATTGGTGAATATACGTTAAATTCGCCTAAATCTTTTATTTGGTCCATTACTTCTTGTACAGAGTCTAAGTCTTTACACTTTACAATAACTTGATTATATCCTGTGGTAGTATTTGTTTGACTACCATTAGATAATATTTTATCCATATCTTTTTTTATCTTTTCGAGAGTGTCTAATGGTAAAATAATACAGTTATCACCATACATTTCTGGTTTATTAACAATACCTACTATATTTGCCTTATATGTTTTATGTTTTACATTTTGGTTTATATCTGAACTATTTCCTGTATATTTTCTACTAACACCATAATTTGTATCTGTTGTTATAGTTACCTTTTGGTCTAAGATTTCTCTTTTTTCCATATCTGGTGTTATTTCTTCTTCACTATATATCCATTTTGGATATGGTTCACCTTTGCCCTTTTTGTCAAAGCCATAAGCTATAAGAGGATTGGCTACTATATTATATGAGCCACTATCTTCATCTGTTAGCCCTCTCCCCTCTATTGCTGTATATCCTAAAATATCGGCTGCTGCTGGATCTATACCAAGGGCACTAAATGAACCTACATATTTATCTCCATTTAATAAAAGTCTTAATTCGGTTCTTACTATAGGGGTTACTACTTGTACCCCTTCTAAAGCTTTAAACTGATTTATAATATCGGCTGTTATACCAGTTTTACCGTTGTAGTTAGCATTAACGTCTATATTAGTTATGTTTCCCATATCTTTTATTTGCTTGTCAAAGCTTTCATCTAATGCTACACCTAAAGATACCATTATAATAATAGAACTTGCACCTATAACAACACTTAATATTGTAAGAGCTGTTCTAAGTTTTCTTTTTGCCAAGTTTTTTAATGCCATTTTTATTATATCAATATTAGTCATTAAAATCCAACTCCTTTTTGGCTTTGGCTTTTTTTACAAATATAAAAATACCAACACCAAGGACAATTAATACTCCACATATTATACCAACAATTTTAAAAGGAAATTTTTTCTCTGGTTCTTCTGGTATGTCTATCATACCTGTGTCTTCTGGCATAACCATTTCTTCTATATTTAGTTTAAATTCTTGTATTTTTTCTACTTCTTTTCCATCTGTATCATTGTATGTAATAATAAGTTTTAAATTCTTTTCACCAGCTTCTAAAGGTGTAAACATACCGTCATAATATTCTGTGGCTCCTGATTCAAAGTTACCTATAAAGTTAGTAGATGTAGATGTGTCTATTCCTTCTCCTTCTAATTTTATCATAAGATTTGATAAAGTAACTTTACCTGTATTATATAATTGGAAGTTTATATTCATAGGTGTACCAACACTTCCAAAATCCTGTTTACTTATTTCACTAAGTTCAAGATTTGCTTGTTGTTTAACATTTACTCCTACAAGTTCAGTAGATTTATATTCATTTGCTTGTTCATCTTCATACTCTAAATTTACATTTACTGTGTAAGAACGTGGCTTAGCATCTGGAACTGCAAAAAGATTAAATGTATGTGTTACTTCTTGTTTTGGAGGGATACTATCTATAAAATATGTAGTACTAGAATTATCTGGTGCAAATACATTGCCTTTTTCTTCTGTTTGGTCTTGTATTGTTAAATATATTTTTATATTTTTTACTGTTTTACTTTCGTGTGTATTTTTAAAATTCATAGATAGTGTAAAACTTTTACCTGCCTCTACTATTGTAGGATTAGATTCATATCTACTAATAATTATTTTAGGTACAGAAGTTTTTGTTTCTTCTCCCTCTTTTTTAGGATTAGGGTTATTTACATAAAATCCTGCATATTGTTCTACAACTACTGTATCTGATGTTGTTCCATCTGTTCCAGTTGTTTTTGCTCCATTATTATACTCTACTGAAAATCCAATAGGATAAGTTTGAGTAGTAGCAGCTGACGTAGCAGAAACGCTAAATGTTAATTCTCTTTCTTGATTTGGTAAAAGCTCATCTATAAAAACAATATTTGATGACATAGGAACTATACCCTCTGGTACTTTAGCAGAAACTTTTACATTTTTGGCACTTGATTGAGATACATTTTTTACTTTTAATTTAAAATTACCTGTTTGACCAACATTAAATGAACCTGTTGGTGCAATAAGGCTAGTTATTTTTAAATCTACATTACTGCCTATTCCTCCTTCTGTTTTAGAGGCAGTTATGTATGTAAAATATTCTTTTGTATATTCTTTTCCAGAAAAGTCGTTGTATGTAACTTTAATGGTTATTTTATTAGACCCTTCTTTTGTAAGGCTTGTAGTAGCTAATTTAAAAGATATAGGCTGAATAGTATTAGTGCCCATTGTAGCAAAAAATGCATTACTTGTACCACCAATAACTGTCATATTATTTTCTTCTAATCCTATGATTTCTACATTTACGTTATTTGCCTCCATACCAGAAACGTTTTCTAAACTTCCGCTAATATCAAAAGAATCTCCTAATATAACATTATCTTTAGAAACTTTCAAATTATTTAATGCAACAGTAGGTACAACACTTCCGTTATCTATTTTTACATAAAAAGTATCTGAACTTGTAAAACTTTGTTTATCGGTACCTGTAAAAGAGTATTCTAATGTTATAGGATATTTACCAGTAGTAGCATTTTTATCTATGTCAATAGACATAGTCACATTGTGGCTTCCACCTCTTAATATAGTGCTTACTCTATTAGAGTTATTTTTAAAGTTTATAGTAATAGGTGAATTATCTCCTGATGCTTTTGCTTGTATAAGTACGTCAAAGGCTGAATCTGCCGATGTGTTTACTATTGGTATAGTAACCTCTGTGCTTTTACCTGCCTCTATACTATATGTATTGTTACCTCCCATTTTTAGTGTAGGCTTACTTGGACTTGGTGATATATCTTCTGTCTCATCATTTGCAAAAGCTAAAGACACAGCACTATTTACAAAAATAATAACTATTAAAAATATTTTTAAAAACTTCATATTTTCTCTCCTTTATTCGTTTGAATTATATATAACTTCTTCTTTAGGACTTTCATTAATTTCTGTCTTTAAAATATGTCCATCTTTTAAATATACTATTTCGTCTGCATATTCTGCTATTTCTAAGTCGTGAGTGACAATAATAAGAGTTTGATTATGTTCTCTAGCCTTACTTGTTATAAGGTTCATCATTTCATAGGTTGTTTTTGTATCTAGATTACCTGTTGGCTCATCTGCAAATATTATTTGTGGATTATTTACAAAAGCTCTAGCTATACTAACTCTTTGTTGTTGTCCTCCACTCATTTCAGAAGGTTTATGTTTTAACCTTTTTTCAAGACCTACTGCCTTTAACATTTCCTTTGCCTTTTTTTCTCTTGCTTTTTTGCCTACGCCCATAAAGACAAGGGGGAGCATTACATTTTCAAGTGCTGTTAAAGTTGGTAAAAGGTTATATGCTTGAAAGACAAATCCAAGATATTTTTGTCTAAATATGGCAAGTCCTTCTTCGCTTAATTTTTCAATATTTTTCCCTTTAAATATAATACTACCTTTTGTACATCTTTCTAATCCTGCTATCATATTTAACAATGTAGACTTGCCTGAACCAGACGTTCCTAAAAGACAGTATATCTTACCTTTTTTAAAACCTATACTAATATTATCTAAAGCTACTATCTTTTCATTACCCATAGTATAAATTTTAGAAAGGTTTTTTACTTCGATTATATATTCTTCACTATTATCCAAAACATCACCTCCAAAATTTGACATAGTTATGTTTATATTATCAAAAATTATATCATAAATTCGACAATATTTCACTATTTTTTTTAATTTTTATATCATTAGCCCAATTTTTTGTCTGTATGCTATATATTTCTTCCTTTTTATTAGAAATATAGTCTTCTCTTACACTTTCTTTAACTTCTTCTATATCTTGTTTTAATATTTCATTTATTTTAAATATGTAAAATCCATCTCTCCCCTCTATAATATTACTAACACTTTTTTCACTTAATTTATAAATTTTTTCTTCTATACTTTTTTCAAACATATTTTTTTCTAATGTAATATTTTCATAAACGGATATAAAAGGTAATTGTTCCAATGTTTTGAAATTTATTTCAAAAGATATTATCTTACCTATCTCTTGGGCTTTTTCATTTGCATCAAATGTTTCATTATTTTGTATAAAAATATAATCTAAGTTTATTTTATTTATCTCATCACTATTATTTTTTATATAATTATCAAAATACTTTTCAAAGTCCTTTTCATCTACTATAAAGCTATCTGTAATATAGTTATATACTTTTTCTTCTATCATACTTTCTCTTATAAATTTTTCACATATATCTAGTGATATTTGAACATTTTGATTTATGGAGTTTATATTTTCTTGTAATATTTTAGCCTCTTCCTTACAATAATCTATTTCTTCTTGTGTTAAATATATACCTAATTTTTCAGCATTGTATACAACAGATTTTAAAAATACTATTGAGTTTATAGTATTGTTTTTGGCTACATCTCTTGCTGATATACCATCAAAGTCTGTTTCCCATATGTCAACTCCTCCAACTTCTTCAAAAATACGTTGTTGTTCATTTAGGTATAATAAAAATTCATCTTTATTAATGTACTCTTTATTAATTTTTAATACATAGTCTGTATTTCTATTAAAATATTTAAAACAATATATAGCACCAATAAAAAATATTAAAACTAAAATAACTATAAATGTATATCTTCTATACATATAATATTTTCTTCCTCTTCTATACTTTCTCATAAATTACCACCTAATGTTTTTTAATAAATTATATACCATCATATTTTACAATTCAATTTATTTTAAATAATTTAATATAAATGTAATGTATTTTAAAAAATATATAGAAAAAATATTTATTTTTTGATATAATAAATATTAATTAAAAATAAATAACAAATATAGGTGATATTATGAGATTTTTAAAAAATATAATTTCAATTATATTAATAATTAGTATAATCTTTAGCTTTGCTATGCCTACTTATTCTAAAGAGGTTAATCAAATAACAGAAAGTAACATTTCTGCTAGAGTTATACAAGTATTAGACGGGGATACTATAAAAGTCCAGTTAAAAAACAATGATACTTCATATGTTAAACTAAAAGGAATTGACGCTAAAGGCTTTGACGCTAGCTATAACTATCTTACTAGTGCCTTATTAGGTCAAAATGTAACCTTAATTAAAGATGGGGTCTCTTATACAGGTGGTAAGTTTAACTATATGCTTGTATACTGTAATGGTAGAAACATAAATAATGAAATGGTAGAAAATGGTTATGCTGTTATAGATACAAAACAAGATAAAGGTGGTACATACAATACACTTGTATCATATCAAGATACAGCTAAATTAAACTCTACTGGTATTTGGAGATTTGAAGATAATAGTTACTCTAGTGTTACTGGTTCTAGTGGAAGCAATGTTATTCAAACTAATGATAAAATAAATATTAATACTGCTACTAGAACACAACTTGAAAAACTATTAAAAGGTGTATCCTCAGACTTAGCTAAAGAAATCGTTAGATATAGAGAGAAAAATCCATTCTCTAACATTCAAGAAATAAAATTTGTCAAAGGATTTACTAAAAAACTATATGACCAAAATAAATATGCTTTAACAGTTTGTACTAATATTAATACTGCTAATGAATTTGAACTAAAAACTTTAAATGATATGTCTGATAATTATATTAATCGAATATTAGATGAAAGAGATAAAGAACAATTTAACTCTATAAGTGATATTATAAGCATTATAACTAAAGACAATTATGATAAAATTTCTGATTTTATCTCTGTTAAAGACTATGACACTATTGACGTAAGTAAAAATTCATACAGAGCAAATATAGGTGTATCTAACAAAGCATACCTTACTGGTGCTGGAGTTCCATACTATTTTGCTGATGATATTATATCTTATAGAAAAAATGGATATACATATAAAACATTAATGGAACTTTCTAAACTTGGAACAAGTAATATAACAGAAGATGATATAAACTTTTTAGAAGATAATCTTAATGTATTTACAGACTTAAATACAGAAAATATAAATGAACTAAATGCCATATTTGGAACAACTGACGCTAAAAAAATATATAATAGAACTTTATATGAAAAACAAGATTTAAAAGATTTAATAAGTTCTTCTGATTATGATAAAGTCAAAGACGTTGTTTATGTTAATAAAAATAAAGATGAATATATTAACATTAATACTGCTACTAAAGAACAAATGTACGCTCAAGGCATATCTACAACTGCCACCTATAACCTTATACAACAAAGACCTATAAGACACGCAGGACAGTTACCAATAGACGTAACTAATATTAATAATAAAATTAGTTTATATACAAACATTAATACAGCATCTAGGTTAGAACTTGAATCTTTAAATAATGGTATAACAGAATTATTAATAGATAAAATTATAAAATATAGAGAAGAAGATAATTTTGGCTCTTTAGATGAAGTTGAAGAATTTTTTAAAACAAATAATTCTAGTGTTGTATATGATAAAATAAAAAGTTATATAGTTGTTAGATAGTTAATTAATTAAGGCTGTAGACAAAGTCTACAGCCTTTCAAAAATATGAAAATTTATCTTTTTTAATTGAAGCAAAGTAAAATTCTCTCACAAGGGCTAAAGCCCCTAAAAATCTAGCTTTTTACACAATCCAAGGCAAATCCTTATCTTGTGATTTATATTTAAAATAAGTATTTATTATTTTTAATTGTAATAATAGATTTTTCGATAGTTTGTATTAATAAAAAAGATTAATTTTTAGGATAAAATTAAATATTCTAAAAATTAATCTTTTTATTTTATTATATTAAAATAATATTATTTTGAAGCATATATATCTTTTTCTACTTTTATAAATACTTCAGCTAAAACACCATATGTTTTTTCCCACGCTTTTATAACTTCATCTGTAGCTTTATCACCTAACATATCTTTTATAGCTATAAGTAAGTTTTTACCAACTATTGGGTAGTGTTCTGCTAAAACACCTACTTCCACGTGTCTTTTACCAATAGATTGAACAGCTGGCATAATAGCCTCTAAATTATCAATGTTTTTGGCTGCTGCTAATATAGCATTAGCAAGAGCAAGTGGTTGTTCGCCAGATTTTTGCTTATCCATATCAAACATAGGCTTAACTTCTGGATTGTTTTCAAACATTGTTTTGTAAAAATATTTTGTAATATCAGTACCTTTTTCTTGTAAAACTGGAACTGTACTTTTAATAATTTCAATAGTTTTAGAATCTAACATAAAAACATCTCCTTTATTATTAATTTTATTTTTATATATTTATGTAATAAAATGTGTATTTTATTTATACATTTTAGCATAATTTTTATTATAAATCAACTTTTTTACAAAATAAATTATTAAAATATTTTTTTAACAAATTATATATATAATATGATATAATAAAGTATCTAATGTTTAATACAATCATTCATTTTATAATAGTATAAAGGAGTAATTATATGAACTTATCAAAATTTACAGACTATGCTTTTCGTTCTCTTATATATTTAGGTAAAAATCAAAATAGACTTTGTACAGTTCAAGAATTAGCCAATTACTTAAATGTTTCGGAAAACCATATGAAAAAAATTATACATAATTTAGCTAAAGAAAATTATATATTATCTATTAAAGGGCGAACTGGAGGTATAAAATTAGCAACTTTACCTAAAAATATTAATCTTGGTGACGTTTTAATATATTGTGAAGATTTTTCTAGAGTAGTAGAATGCCAAAAAGATAATATAAACTGTACATATAACAGTGAAAAATGCCTTATTAAAGATATAGTTAAAGCTTCAACTAATAAATTTATAGATGAATTTAAAAAATATACGCTTGAAGACGTTTTAATTTTGCATAAATATTAATTTTTTATATATAATTATACATTTTTTATTGACAAATATTCAAAATAATGTATAATTATAATAAATAATTTTTTTGAGGTGAATATTTATGAAAAATCTTTTTAAAACTTTTGTATCTTGTTTATTAATATTATCTTTATTTGGGTGTAGCGCATCTAATAGCGCTAATACTAATCAACAAACTACACAAGAAGATAATTCTCTAGCTAAAATTAAAGAAAAAGGCGAACTTATTATAGGTACTTCTGCCGACTATGCTCCTAGAGAATTTCATATGGTTATAGACGGTAAAGACACAATAGTTGGATATGACATAGATATTGCTAAAGAAATAGCTAAAGATATGGGAGTTGAGTTAAAAATCCAAGATATGTCTTTTGATGGTCTATTAACTGCTTTAAATGCAGGTAATGTAGATATGGTTATCGCTGGAATGGTGGCTACTGAAGAGAGAAAAAATGCAGTAGATTTTAGTATATCATATGGTAAATCTACTGATAATGAAGAGGGACAAAAACTTGTTATAAGAAAAGAAGATAAAGATATATACACAAGTATAGAAAGTCTTACAGACAAAAAATTAGGTGTACAAAAAGGTGGTCTACAAGAAGAAATAGCAAAATCTCAACTTTCTAATACAAAGGTAACATATCTTTCTAAAATACCTAATATGATAATGGATTTACAAATGAATAAAGTAGATGCAATAATACTAGCAGCAGATGTAGCACAAAATTATGCAAATGAAAATGATAAAATATATATTACAGATATTCCTTTAGTACAAGAAGAAGAAGGTACTGCAATAGCTATAAAAAAGGGAGATAAATCTCTTGTAAATCAGACTAACTCTACTTTAAAAAGACTTATGGACGATGGTTTGATGGATAAAATTATAGAAGACAATATAAAACTTGTAGAAGACTTAAACAAAAATTAATTTATGAATAATTTTAAATATATGTTGAATTTTTATAAATTTATTGTTATTATATAGCTTGAATATATTTTTTGGGGAGGAAAAAAAATGCTAGAAAGTTTTTCTTTTTTGGGAACATATTTCCCATTATATATTGAAGGTACTATAACAACTGTTGTTATTTCTTTATTTACAGTTTTATTTGGTACTGTAATAGGTATATTTTTTGGACTAATGAAATTATCAGAATTTAAAATATTTAATTTTAAAATATTTAAAGCAATTGCCTCTACGTACATAGAAATTGTTCGTGGGACACCTGTTTTAGTTCAAGTTTTTATCTGGTACTATGGTTTATCAACTATAATAACTATACCTGATATTTATATTGGAGAAAGTCTTAACATTGCTCAGTTAATCCCTGGTGCTCTTGCTCTTGCTTTAAACTCTGGTGCTTATGTAGCCGAAATTATAAGAGCTGGTATATTAGCTGTAGACAAAGGTCAAACAGAAGCTGCTCAATCTTTAGGTATGAAAAAAGTTATGATTATGAGATACATTATAATGCCTCAAGCTATCAAAAACATTTTACCTGCAATAGGTAATGAATTTGTAGTATTAATAAAAGAATCGTCTATTCTTTATGCAATAGGTATACAAGAGCTTATGGCTAAAACCTCTACTATTCAGTCCTCTACATTCCAGCCTGTAGCTCCTCTTATTGTCACATCTGTTTTATACTTTATCTTAACATTTAGCTTATCAAGACTTATTGGTGGCTTTGAAAGGAGACTAAATAAAGATGATAGAAATTAAAGATTTAAACAAAACATTTGGTAACAATCACGTTTTAAAAGGTATAACAACAACTATAAAAAAAGGTGAGGTTGTTGTTGTTATAGGTCCTTCTGGCTCTGGCAAAAGCACATTTTTAAGATGTCTTAATAAACTTGAAGATATTACATCTGGTCATATAATATTTGAAGGTACAGATATTACTGATAAAAATGTAGATATTAGTATACATAGGCAAAAAATGGGTATGGTGTTTCAACATTTTAACCTTTTTCCGCATTTAACTATATTAGAAAACATTACAATAGCACCTATTAAAGTTAAAAATATAGACAAAGAAACAATTGAAAAAGAAGCAATGCACCTTTTAAGCCTTGTAGGTCTTGAAGAAAAAGCAAATGCGTATCCTTCTAGTCTATCTGGTGGTCAAAAGCAAAGAATAGCTATAGTACGTGCACTAGCTATGAAACCAGACGTTATGCTCTTTGACGAACCTACGTCTGCACTTGATCCTGAAATGGTTGGAGAAGTTTTAGAAGTTATGAAAAATCTTGCCAAAGAAGGTATGACTATGGTTGTTGTTACTCACGAAATGGGATTTGCTAAAGAAGTGGGTACAAGAGTTATCTTTATGGACGGTGGCAATATTTGTGAAGAAAATACACCTGAAAATATTTTTAACAATCCTAAACACCCTCGAACACAAGAATTTTTATCTAAAGTTTTATAAATATATTTAACTATATAATAAAGTTTTAGAGTAAGTATGAGAAGATATCATTTTCCTATACTTGCTCTAAAACTATTTATTGATAATTCTCTAAATCTACACATAAAATTTATAAAAATATTAAAAATGGTGTAGCGTAGTAAACTAAATTTATATGAGGTGATAATAATGGCAATAATTCTAAAAAAGCCAATGTTTGATGAACTTGAATTTCGCCAAAAATTGATGGCAGATGAAAATACGATGAGATATAATCGTGCATATGGTGGTACAATTCCTTTTCCTAAAGAAAACTGGGAAAGCTGGTACAAACGCTGGGTTTTAGATAACTCTAAAGATTATTTTTATAGATATATCTTTGATGAAAATATCAACCAATTTGTTGGAGAAGTGTCTTATCATAAAAAACAAGAGTTAGATTTCTATTCTTATTTTTGTGGTATAATTGTCTTGGACAAATATCGAAATAAGGGATATGGTAAAACAGGATTGTTATCACTTTGCAATGCTGCAAGAAAAAACGGCTTAAAATACCTATCCGATGATATTGCCATAGATAATCCATCTTTAGCGTTATTTTTGAAAGTTGGTTTTGTTATATGGTATCAAAATGATGAATTTACACGAGTGACAATTAAATTATAAATTAAGTTCAACTTATAGTTTATTAGTTGACCTTATAAATGATAAAATGAAGTATGTCAGATAGATCTATCTTGTTGTCAATAAAGTTCTTTCACTATCTATACACCAAAGCACTAATTATTATAACAAATCTTATAATTTTAATGAAAAAAATTAAATCCTATTTTAAGTTATAAAAAAGTACTAATTAAACATTTAATTAGTACTTTTTATTATATAATTTTTTATATTATTCTATTTCTTGTTCCAAATTATCAAATTCTTCAGTAGAAAAAAATTCTCCTAAGGTCATATTTAATCCATCACAAATTATTTTTATTGTTATTATTTTAGGATTTTTACTTTTTCCATATAAAATATTTTTAATAGATGATGGTGGCAAGCCACATATAGTAGCTAATTTATTAATAGATATATCTCTTTCTCCACATAATTGTAGTATTCTATTTTTAATAGTGTCTGCTGTATTCAAATTACTACCTCCCATATTAATTATTACCAATATAATAACTAAAATCCTTGCATAAAATAGGCTATACGTGATACTATTAGGCTATGTATAGCCTATTTTATGCAAGGAGGGAATTATATGAAAGATAAAACTGCTTTTTTCACAGGTCATAGAAATATACAAAAATCTCTTTATCCTATTATAGAAAAAGAATTAAAAAAATTAATTATTAAACTTATTAATAAAAATATTATCTATTATGGTGTAGGCGGTGCAGTTGGATTTGATACTGTATCTGCACTTACCATTTTATCTTTAAAAAAATATTATCCTCAAATTAAACTAATACTTGTATTACCTTGCAAGTCACATACAAAGTACTGGCAATATGAAGATATTTTATTATATGAACAAATATTTAAACAGGCTAATAAAGTTGTATATATATCTGAACACTATACAAAAAATTGTATGTTAGACAGAAATATACACCTTGTAAAAAATAGTAGCTATTGTATAAGCTATCTTAAACATTATACAGGTGGTACAGCATATACAGTAGCTCAAGCTAAAAGACTAGGTCTTACTATTTACAATATTGCAAAAAATATATAATAATTTTAAATAAATTTATTAAAAAATTAAACCAATTTATCATTTTTATATATAATATTAATCTATGCCCTTCTTTAATAAAAATTAAAACAAAAATAAGTTTATAATTTTTATCTTAAAAAATAAATTTAGAAAATCAATTTTTTTGATACTTTGTATCAAAAAACAGCTATTCCTATTATTCTTCTTCGATAAAAATTAAAACAAAAACCCGTTTATAATTTTTATCTCGAACCGTAGCTTAATTGAAATTAATAAAAAAGGTTTATTATATTAACATAATAAACCTTTTTTGTTAAATTTCTTATAAAATTTTAAAATAAGTTATTATAAATGTTTGCAAAATAGCGTAAACTCTTTTATCACTTGACATAGATAATTTAATTCTTTTGAATTTAAAATATTTAAGTATAATAAAATCTCTTCTTTTTCATTATTTATAAAATTTTCATTTTTTATATCTTTTTGCTCTAAATCTTTAAATACTAAATCATCTAAAGTAATATTAAACAATTTACATACATTATAAAGATTTTTTAAACTAGCTCCTCTTTGCCCTCGTTCAACTAAACCTAAAAATCCAGCCTTTATGTCTAAAATAATAGCCAATTCTTCTATACTAAGTCCTAATTGTTTTCTTTTAAACCTTATATTTTTACCTATTATAGCATTAAGCTCTTTTGATTGCATAAGTTATATATCCTCCTTTAGAACTATTAAGTGTATAAAATATCTATTAGTTCATATAATATTTAATAATATCATATTACACTATTAATATCAATATGTAACTAATAGTTCATCAAAGGAGTTTTTATGAGCAATCTAAACTATGAAAAATTAGGTATAAAAATACGAGAATATAGACTAAAAAATAAATTAACACAAGAAAAACTAGCAGAGATTGTAAATCTAAGCCCTCGATATATAGCCTTTATAGAAAATGGATATAAAGTCCCTAAATTAGAAACTTTTATAAACATACTAAACGCCTTAAATGCCTCTGCCGATTATGTCTTAGAAGATAGCATAAATTATAAATCTAAAGAGAAAATATATTTAATAGAAGATAAATTAAAAACTTTACCTAGTAAATATCAAAAAGAAATATTAGATATATTAGATTGTATAATAGAAAATTATAAAAAATAAGTTTTTATTATGATACTTACTATTACCTAACATTTATTAAACCTAAAAGTTAAAACAAAATAGATATATAATTTTTAACTTTAATAATAGTAAAAAATAGATAAACTTAAATAGGTTTAACAAAAAAGCTATAAAATTATTAATTTTATAGCTTTTTATTTTATTAAATTATTTTTAATAATGAATCAATTATTTATGTAATTTATTATATATTATTTTAATAACTTTAACTATAACATAAATTAGAAATAATAATATAAATTCTATTAAACATAACATAACAAACTTTATATAGCTTTCGTATCGTTGAGGATTTTGTAATGTGTTAATATACAATAACTTAGAATGTAAAATAATATCTGAATAAGATAAACCTATTATATTAATAAAAAAATAATAAAAACCTTTTTTATAGGTAAAATAGTTAATTAATATTAAAAACAATACATTAATACTTAAATAAGTCTCATTCATACGATTCATATTTATACCATTAAGATTTAAAATATTCCTATTTGCTATTAACTCAAATCCTATGTTTAATATTAAACCCAAAAAAATCCATTGTATTATAAAAAAATAAATTTTTTTGCTTATTTTAATATTTTTATTAAAGTTTACTTTTAATATATAAAAAATACTAGATAATAAAAACAGTATATTAAATATTAAAAGAAAAATAGGACTCCAATATACGTCTATATTATCTAATATAAGATAAGATTTATATATAAAAAAAATAAATAAAAAATTATATAATATTAATTCAAAATGGCTTTTTAACCACCTTAAACATTTATTATCTTTAAGATATTGAACCATTATCATCACAAGTTATAGTTATTTGCTCCTCTCTATCATTACCATTTCTTCTATTTCTTTTTCTAAAGTATTTTGCGTAGTATTTTATGTAGCAGACACACTTGTTGACATTGATGATACAATAATAGTAGAAGAAACAACTGACATTAAAAATTTTTTTAAACTCATTTTAATCACTCCTTTAATTTCATATAGATTTAATATGTCCTCATTATAATACAAATTTTTCATACTTACAATATATAAAACTACTAAAATTATACAATTGTTTCTATAATATTATATATAAAACTACTAAAAGTATATATTTGTCATTATTACAGTATATTAGACTAATTGTTTCTATATTAAATCATCTAGACTATTATTATCTATCATATCCTAGCTCCTTCAGTCTTTTTTAATAAGGTTTCTACCTACTTTTAAAAGTCAAATAAATAATATAAGGTTAATAGCACTTTTATTTTGTATAGTAAACTTTCAATAATTTTATTTATTTTATTAAGTAACTCTTTTTGTATAATATCTTCTTCAAAGTTTTCATTTAAAAATATTAAATTTTCATTTCTTCATTAATATTTATAACTTGTATAATATTATTACGCCTTGCTATTTTTCTTATATTACTTTTAAAAAGATTATATGATAATGAAAAAAATAAAGCCTTTGGATTTTGTTCCCAATTTAAGTTAATATTACTTTCTAATGCTTTTAAAAATGTTTGTTGATATAAGTCTTGTACGTCTTCTTTATTTATACACAATTTTATACAAAATTTATATACGTCTGTTCCAAACTTATCTATACATTTTTCTATTTCTCTAGCCTCCAATTTTTTCACCTCCTTTATCCTTTCACTATATATTCGTCATCACATTTAATATGGTTCATTTTTTTATAAATTTTTTTAAATTTATATACCAAAACTTACAATTAGAAAAAATAATATAAATAATGTATAATATAATTAGACTAATCAATTAGTTTTTTGATACCTTATATCAAAATAAACAAGCTATTCCTATTATTTTTCTATAATATGGTAATTTTATAAATTTACACCATTTAAACCAAAAGTAAGTTTATAAATTTTATCTTGAAAAATAAAGTCATAGCTTAATTGAGAAAATAATAGTTTTTTAATACTAAGTGTTAAAATATTCTATTCCTAATATTTTTTAAGTCAAAATTTTTGTATCTAAAAATAAAATCAAATTCTAAAATAAATTTTTAAGGAGTTTTTATATGAAAAAGATAAATTATAAAATAATAGGTTTTGTAAGTCTTTTTATTGTTCTTTTATTAGGGGTTAGTCTTATAGATAAAGATAATTATGTACCTTATATAGATTTTTATGAAAAGGTAAATAATCAAAATATAGATACAATATTTTATAATAATAGTGATAAAATAAAATTTAAACAAAAGGATAACGATACAGTTTTTACAACAGATAATCCTAGAAAAGAAAATTTTAAAGAAGAAATGCTTTTTAAGGGAATAACTTTTAAAGAGCAAATAAATGTTGGTAATAGCTTGTCTGCTATTTTAGGCATAGCTTTAGTAGGGAGTATAATATTTATTGTGTATAAAAAAACTAAAAAAAGTGCTATAACTATAAAACAATTTGATATAAACGACAAAACTAATATATATTTTAAAGATATAGCAGGCAATGAAGAAGCTAAGGAAAATTCTAAAGATATAGTAGATTTTCTTAAATATCCAGAAAAATATAAAAAACTTAATGCTAGAATACCTCGAGGTATTATATTTTATGGCGAACCAGGAACAGGCAAAACAATGATGGCTAGAGCAATAGCCTCTGAGGCAAATGTGCCTTTTTATTCTGTGTGTGGCTCTGACTTTGTTGAAATGTATGTAGGGGTAGGAGCATCAAGGGTTAGAAGTCTTTTTAAAAAGGCTAGAGAACACAAAAAAGCCGTTATATTTATAGATGAAATAGATGCAATAGGTAAAAAAAGAGCAACCTCTTTACAAAATACAAATGAAGAACGTGAACAAACATTAAATGCTCTTTTAACAGAAATGAGTGGATTTTCTAAAGATGAAGGTATTGTAGTTATAGCTACTACTAACCGTATAGATATATTAGATGATGCTCTTATAAGAGCTGGTCGATTTGATAGACATATAGAAATAAACTTGCCTGATAAAGTAGCTAGAGAAAAAATTATAACTTTATTATTAAAAGACAAAAAAATAGATGACAATATAAATATAGAAGAAATAGCTAAAAAAACTATATATTTTAGTGGAGCTATGTTAGACGCTTTAATAAATGAAGCTAGTATAATGGCTATAAAAGATAATAATGACAAAATAAATATTAATCATATAGATAAAGCCTATTTAAAAATAATAGCTGGAGATGAAAAAAAGGATAAATCTTTTATGACAGAACAAGATAAAAAAATAACTGCTATACACGAGGCTGGTCACGCAGTAGTCACCAACGCTTTAAACAATGCTACTATATCTAAAATATCTATAATACCTACAACAAAGGGTGCTGGTGGATTTTGTTTAAATATATTTGAAGACAAACTTTTTCAAACTAAAAAAGACATAGAAAATCAAATAATGTCTTTATATGGTGGGCGTTGTGCCGAAGAAATTATTTTAGGTTCAGAAAATATAACTACTGGTGCTTATAATGATATAGAAAAAGCTACAAAATTAATAATAGATTATGTATCTAAATATGGTATGACAGATAATAATATTTTAAGCCATAATATTTTAAAAGAAAATAATAATACTTTAGATATTTATAAAAAGATTTCTTTAAATTTATATGAAAAAACTAAAAATATTTTAATAGAAAATATTAAAAATCTTGAAAAATTGGCTAATGAACTAATAGAAAAAGAAACATTAGATGAAAAACAAATATATAATATATTAAAAAAATGTAGTTAATATTACAAAAGCCTGTCACCCTTTTTCTTATCCTGAATAATATATTATTAGGACAAAGAAAAGGAGGTGTTATTGTGAGATACGGTTGGTTAGGTAACTGGGGCTATGGCAACAACTGGGGTTGCAACAGATGTTGCTGTAACAACAACTGGGGCTGCGGCAACAGATGTGGCTGTAACAACAACTGGGGCTGCGGCAACAGATGTGGCTGTAACAACAACTGGGGTTGTGGCAACAGATGTGGTTGTAACAACAATTGGGGCTGTGGCAACAGATGTGGTTGTAACAACAATTGGGGCTATGGCAACAACTGGTGGTTATAATAACTTTGGCTTTGGAAATAATAGCTGGTTTTATTAATATATAAACAATATATAAAAATTCATTTATTACCTTAATATTTTGTACTCCTAAAAATCCCCTCAACAAATTTGTTGAGGGGGTATTTTATAAAATTTATAGCCATCTATAAGATTGTTTGTCTATAAATCCTCTATTTTTTAATAATGTTTTTAAACTGTCTGTCCATTGTTTAGTTTCTTCTATATTTTCTGCAAGTACTACTCCGTGTTTACCTGTATTAAATATGTGTAATCTATAATCTACATTTTTATTTTTTAAAGCAATACCTAACTCTAAACTATTTATTGCACTAACAGTAGTATCTTCTAATGTATGCCATATAAACATTTGTGGCATATCTTCTCTAACATTTTTTTCTAAAGATAACATTTTTTTAAGTTCTTCATCTTCTCCAGCAATATTTTGAGCAGAGCCTTGATGAGCATAACTTTCACATAGTGAAACAACTGGATATGATAAAACTGCTAAATCTGGTTTTGCTGATATTTTATCTATATCATCTTGTGGCTCTGTTTCAAATTTATCAAAAAACTCTGCTACACACCCTGCTAAGTGTCCACCAGCTGAAAATCCTACAATACCTACTTTATTAGGGTCTATATTAAATTTATCTGCGTTATATCTTATATATCTAATAGCACGCTTAGCATCAATTATAGGAGCTGGGTGTTTATATGGTGCTACTCTATATTTTAATACAAAGGCATTAACACCAAAAAAGTTTAGCCATCTAGCCATTTTCTCCCCTTCTACTGAACAAAAGCTATATCCTCCACCTGGTAATATAAGCATAGCTCCTCTTATTTTTCTTTCATCAAACTCATCTTCTACAAGATATGTATCTATTGTACAGCAGTTTTCATTTTCTACATTTTTTATATTTTCATCAAATAAAGGAATATTATTTTCCCATAAATTGTAAGTTTCCATTTTTTTCTCCTTTTATATTATTTTATATCTATTGTCTTTATAACTTTAGCAGGATTACCAGCTATTACTACATTATCTCCAAAACTTTTTGTAACAACAGCTCCAGCTCCTACTACTACATTATGACCTAAAGTTACTCCAGGGCATATAACAGAGTTGCCACCTATCCAACAATTATCACCTATAACTATTTTTTTAGCATATTCTACACCACTATTTCTTTCTGTTGGGTCTATTGGATGAGTAGCTGTATATATAGCAACATTAGGGGCTAACATACAGTTTTTACCTATTATTACCTCTGCCACATCTAGTATAACACAGTTGAAGTTTGCATAAAAGCCTTCTCCTACGTGAATATTTTTACCATAGTCACATCTAAAGCTTGGCTCCATATAAATACTTTCTCCTGTGCTCCCAAAAAGGTCTTTTAAAATTTTAGTTCTTTTTTCAATATCCATAGGGTCACATTCATTAAATTCTTTACAAGCTTTTCTTGCATAATTTCTCATTTCTACAAGTTCTTTATCTGTTGGGTCATAAAGCATTTCGGCTAACATTTTTTCTCTTTCTGTCATAGTTTTAATCTCCTTAAATTATAATAACTCTATTTCTATGGCGACTACTCCATATTTTTTTATGTCATCTTCAGTGTAATACAACTCCATATCTTTATAATTAGGTATTTCATCTTGCTTATATCCAATAGATATTTTATCAAAATTTTTATATAACTCTTTAAAATTTTTATATTTATATATTTGTTTTACTTTAACTTTTAATACCTCATTAATATTGTTCATATTAATAAAATTTATACAATCACCTATAGAAATTTTTTGTCTTTTTTCATCATATAATCTTAGTTCAATAGTCTTAGTCCCTTGTTTTATAAGTTTAAAAGGCTCTTCATTTAAGTTCATAATATGCGTATTCATATATATTTTCCTTATATTGTTAAAATTTTGTACCCTGTTTCTGTAACTAAAATTGTATGCTCCCATTGGGCTGATAGCTTGTTATCTTTTGTATAAACTGTCCAATTATCATCACCTATATAACAGTCAAATGTACCCTCATTAATCATAGGCTCTATTGTAAACACCATATTAGGCACCATAATCATAGTTTTTGCATTAGTTCTATAATGATTAATATTAGGTTCTTCATGAAACTTTATACCTACACCGTGTCCTGATAATGCTCTAACAACTCCATAACCGTGTTTATCGGCTATATCATTTATAACATTGCCTATATCTGATACTGGTCTATACGGTTTTACCGCCTCTATACCAGCCATTAAACATTCTTTGGTAACCTCCACAAGTTTTTTAGCATTGTCTGATACATTTCCTATCATATACATACGGCTCATATCTGAATAGTATCCATCTAAAATAGAGGTTATATCTAAATTTATTATATCTCCATCTTTTAAAATATCATTTTTAGACGGTATGCCGTGACATATAACATTATTTATAGAGATACAACAACTTTTAGGAAATCCATTATAGTTAAGTGGGGCTGGTATAGCACCTGCGTCTATGGTAAGTTTATGTACAAGGTCATTAATCTCTAATGTGGATACACCTTCTTTTATAATTTTTTCTACCTCGTCTATAATAGATTTTGTAAGTTTTGATGACTTTTCTATACCCTCTATTTGCTTTGGTGTCAATATTAAGTTTCTATTTGGCAAAGGATATCCTTGATTTTGAAAAGGTTGTAACATTTCTTCATCTTTTCTTAAATGACAGGCTTTATATTTTTTGCCACTTCCACACCAACATTGTTCATTTCTTTCTATATTAAACAAGTTTTTCCACCTCCTTAGTGTAATATTTTATAGCTTCTTTAAATTGACCACTTTTTAACATATCTTTACCCTTTTTAGATAGAGTATAAACACCTCGTTCTATTCTATCAAAGTATCCATAATGGTTATTTTGTAAAATATAACTAGCATTTTGTATATTAAACTGCTTTTTTATATTGGAGGGACTTCCTTTTTCTATTTTATTTAAAGCGCAAGCTAAAAATATAACTTGTTCTCTATATGCAGTTAATATATTTTCTTTTTTTGTACTTCCACCAATATTTGTGTTTAAATTTCTTCGTTCTATTTCGTTTAAGACTGTTGTTCTTCTTCTAGTTTTTCTTTTTAGTGGCTTATCTTGTGGTTCTAACACTATCTCTACTGTTTTTAACGGACTATCTAGGGCTACTGTAATAAGTCCTATGTCCATATTCTCTAGTATTTTTAACATATGTTTTACTTCTTTTTTTCTAAAATTTTTAGGTCTATTAATAGCCACAAAAACTTTATCTGCAAAAGCCTTCCTATCCATAGCTTGATACAAAAGTTTTAGATTAAAACTTTTTTTCATTTCTATTATTATAAGCTTATTTTCAAATATACAAGCTATGTCACAGTTTTTTACCTCTGCTTGAACATTATATCCATTTTTTAAAAGATAGTCTTTTATAGGTTCATAAAGCTGTGTTTCTTTCATAAATTAACGGTTTTTAAAGAAGTCTTCTATATCTTCTACTGTTTTTATAATATCTTTAGATAAGTTTTCATATCCTGTTTCTGTAACAAGAATGTCATCTTCTATTCTTATGCCTATACCCTCTTCTGCTATATAAAGTCCTGGCTCTACTGTTATTACCATACCTGGTTTAAGTCCATTATCTGTACCTAAATCTCTTGACACGTCGTGAGTGTCTAATCCTAAATAGTGGCTTACACCGTGATAATAATATTTAGATATTTCACTTTTGTCTTTTATAAGACCTATTTTTTTAAGTTCTTCTTCATAATGTTCTATTAATATTTCGTTAAGTCTTTTAAAAGGTAGCTCTGGTTTTATAGCCTCTATAACTTTTCTTTGTCCTTCTAAAACTATGTTATAAAGTTGTTTTTGTCTTTGGCTAAATTTACCATTAGCAGGAAATGTTCTTGATATATCAGCATTATAGTACCCATATGTAGCCCCTAAATCTATAAGTATAAGCTCACCATCGTTGATTTTATCATTGTTATCTACATAATGTAATACAGTTGCATTGCTACCACTTGCTAATATAGTATTAAATGCTACGTCTTTAGAGCCATTTCTTTTTATTTCATAGTCAAAGCAAGCCTCTAACTCATATTCCATTATGTTAGGTTTAGTGTTTTTCCATATGTTTTCTATACCTTTTTTAGTAATAGCTATTGCTTTTTTCATATTTTCTATTTCTTGTGGTTCTTTAAAAAGTCTATAATATCCTAACTCATTATAAATATTTTTTATGTTAACATATGGATAATTTTCTTTTAAAATCTCTGCTTCTTTAAAGGCACGTCTATTTTTATCTAAATATCTGTTTTCTAAATCTAAATAAGCTGTTTCAATACTATTTCTAAACATTAAATTAGAAAGACTGGCATAAAACTCATCTATATATTTTATATTTTCTATTCCAGATATATTTTTTGCCTCATCTTCACGTATAGTTTTTCCTTCCCATTTTGCTTTAAGCTCGTCATATCTTTCTATAAATAATGTTTCTTCTATGTTTTCTCCATTTTTTATACCCATATATATAAGATGTGGCTTATCTATACCTGTCATATAATAAAAATTTCTATTTGGTTCAAAAGGGAAAAATTGGTCACAAGTTTTATGTTGTGCCTTGCCTGCAAATAATAGTATAATAGCTTTATCTTCTTTTAAAGAACTTATTACTTTTTTACGATTATTTTTAAAAAAATCTTGCATAATATATCTCCTTTATTATTAATATTAAAATTATTTTAGTTTTTCATAGTTTTCTTCTTTAAATCCTACTAAAATCATATTATCATTTACTACAATAGGTCTTTTAACAAGCTTACCATTTGTAGATAAAAGTTCTAACATTTCATCTTCTGACATATCTTTAATTTTGTCTTTAAGTCCCATTTCTTTATACAAAACTCCACTTGTATTAAAAAATTTTTTAAGTTCAAGTCCACTTTTTTCATACCATATTTTAAGTTCATCTTTTGTAGGATTATCTATTGTTATATCTCTATCTATAAATTCTATATTATTATCTTGTAGCCACTTTTTAGCCTTTCTACAAGTACCACATTTTGGATATTGTAAAAATAAATTTTTCATTTTATCACTCCTTTTCTATAATATCCATTATATATTTAAAATTAAATTTTATCAATTATTTTAGTTTAAAAATTTTTAAAATTATAATATAATTAAATTCATAATTTTAAAAATAATAACTAATTATTTATTATATATTTTAGAAAGTGTTTTATTAACAAAAAACTTAAAAACAAAACCAATAGTTATTGAATATATATAAAAAATATAACGCCTTACTTAAATATGTCTTTCAAGTGACAGAGCAAGAGTTAAGCTATATTAATTGACAATAACAAATAATTAGGATAAAGTTTAATACTATGGAAAAGGCAGACGTTATAGGTTTATTTATAATGATGTGTTATATCACAAGTATCTGTATATCCTATGTAAGTTAGAATATTTGATACAACATATAAAATAGGTGTACTTACTAGTGTTAGTATATATCCATAATATTCAACCTTAGGGCTAATGCATAAACTATTGGAACAAGCATTAAAAAATATGCAAAGTAAAGAGCAATATATTTGCTATTTATATCCTTATTCTATACCATATTATAGACGTAAAGGTTGGGAGATTATATCAAACAAACTAACATATAAAATAAAGGATTATCAACTACCTAAAAATAAACAAGTAGACGGAAGTGTAAAACGTGTAAAAACGGATAGTGATGAAATTAAAAAAACATATGAAATATACGCTATGAAAACACACGGTGCAATATTAAGAGATGAATTAGCTTGGAACGAATATTGGCTTTGGGACTCTGATGATATTATGGCTGCTATTTATTATAATGAAAATAATGAACCAGATGGATATTTAATTTATTGGATTGAAAATGAAATTTTTCATATAAAAGATATGATTTTTAACAATGAAGATGCTAGAAATGGTTTATGGAACTTTATATCAGCTCATTTTTCTATGGTTGATGAGGTAATAGGTGATATATACACAGATGAACCATTGGCGTTTTTATTAGAAGATGCTAGTATAAAAGAAACAATATCTCCTTATTATATGGCAAGGATTGTAGACTTTGTTAAATTTATAGAAAAGTATCCATTTAAACAATCTAGCGTAAATCGTCAATGGAAATTTACACTAACTGACCCTATTATGAACTGTAATCAAGGTACATTTTTATTAAAAATAGATAAAAATGGCTGTGGGAAAGCAACTAAAATAAATGAACTTTGTAAAGATAAAATTAGTATACAAACAATGACAACAATGTTAATGGGATATAAACGTCCTGCTTATTTATCAAAAATTGGTAGAATATATGCAAGTTCTTCTATTATCAATATGTTAGAAGATTCTATTGAACAAAAAACACCATATATTTCTGATTATTTTTAATCCGTTTTTTTGATACTCTGTGTCAAAATAAACACTTATTCTTATCCGTTTTTTTGATATATACTCATAAAAAATATTTAAGCTTAACATTTTATATATTTTTTATTAAAAATATACTTATTTTATATAACATTTAACCTAAAATATTTAAAATACTAATATATGAAAATATATTTTATTATTTAATATTTTAAACGCCACTAAAAACAGTAAACAACCTATAAAAAAAGACTAGATAAAAATCTAGTCTTTTACTTTGTTCTACTTTAAACTGTCAAAGATGAGTTATCTTTTTCATCATCATCTTCTTCATTTTTATTTTTTTCTTTATCAATTATTTGTTTTTTAACAATATAAGCTATAATTATTAATATTAGTATTAATAATAATATTATAAGTAAGCTAATATTACCTTCTGCTCCAAAACCAAATGCTGGTTTTTCTGTTAGACGTCTTTCATTTATTTGAGCTCCATTGTTAGACGCATTTTCTAATATATTATCTATACTAGTGTCAATAGCTTCTCTGTCTGGAACAATGTTTTGTATAGCTTGCCTTGCTAGTTCTTCATATTCTGGTGTTATAACCTCTAAGTTTCCAAATGTATATACATTGTTATCTGGTATTTGTACATTTACATTTTCTTCTGTATTGTTGTCTAGCTCATTGTTATTTCCACCATTATTATCATTATTGTTTCCACCATCTATTATTGGTGGTGTTACTTGATTATCGTTTGTTGTTGTTTCTGTTTGATTGTCTACACTTGTATTTTCTGTGTTATTTCCACCTGGTACTGTTTGACTTGTACTTTCTGTGCTATTTTCACTTACTGTTTGACTTGTACTTTCTGTGCTACTTTCACTTACTGTTTGACTTGTACTTTCTGTACTACTTTCACTTACTGTTTGACTTGTACTTTCTGTACTACTTTCACTTACTGTCTGACTTGTACTTTCCGTATTACTTTCACTTACTGTCTGACTTGTACTTTCTGTACTACTTTCAGTTGTTGTTCCACTTGTATCAGGTGATGGTGGAGTATTTTTCTTATTCCATTTTGCATACACATCTATTGTTAATGTATCTTGACCATTATCTTCTATGCTATCCCATAAATTTGTCACTTTATTTATAAGTTCTTTTTCTTTATACCAACCATCTAAATTATATCCACTTTTTGTAGCTGTTTTTAATGTATAACTATCTTCAAATTTTACTGTTTCTGAAAAAATATCATTTGAAGAACCTGCCATTGTTCCATCATTTAAGTGATAATTTATAGTTACATCTTTTTGTTCCCAATTTGCATATAGTGTAGTATCACTTGTTATATCTATTGTTGTGTTAAACTGATTTGATCCATCTGTCCAATTTATAAACTTATATCCTTTTCTATTTAGGTTTGTATCATCTTGTATTGTTGGTAAATTGTATTTTACACCTACATATGTTGATATAACTTCTGTTTTTGGCTTATCTTTTGGATATCCATAGTTTAATGTTAATGTAGCTTTTACTGCATTTGCATCAAACACTGGATATAAATTTATATTTGTATCATTCATTTTTACAGTTGATATTACATCTGAACTTGTGCCATTTGGTGTTAAGGACCAACCTAAAAATAATCCTTGTCCTTGTGGTTGTGCACTTGTTAAAGTGATTTCTTCACCTTTTGTATAATGTTTTGTATCGGCTGGTACATCTTTAAGATGGTTGCCACTTGTATCAATGTAGTTTACAAATCCTTTTATATAAGTACTCTCACTAAAAGTTTTAGACAAATTAGATGGACTATTTTTAAATTGACCACTTCCAGTAAATTTATATTCTTTGTCAGAAAGTTTTGTTAAATCTTGTATATCATATACATAATTTCTTTCTTCTCTATCATTTAAGTTTTGTGTTTCATCATTTTTGTCTGTGGCTTTTATCTCAGTTAAAACCTCTCCATATCCATTGTATACTACATTTATGTTAAACTCATTAGCATCTTTTCTTGTTACATTTGTGTCTATTTTTATAAATTGCCCTAAATAATATATAGGAACAGAAGGGTCTTGACCTTGTGGTATAACTCCGTCATAATTTTGACCTTTATCTGTGCTTGCTTTTACATATTGTTCTACATATATAGCCTTTAAATTTGGTGTATTTCTAAATGCAGATGAATAAATAGTCTTTGTAGTTTTTGGTATCGTTATACTTTCTAGACTGGTACATCCATCAAATACACTATAGCTTATAGTTTCTATATTTGACATTTTTACACTTGTTAGACTGCTACATCCATAAAAAAAGTCAGTACCTATCTTTGTTAAATTTGATATGTCTATACTTTTTAAATTACGACAGTTTTTAAATGTATAATCTCCTATGCTTTCTACTTTTGGCATTTCTATACTTTCTAGACTACTACATCCATCAAAGGAAGAGCCTCCTATAATTATTAATTCTGGGAATTCTAAATTTTTTAGGTTACCACAGTTTTGAAATGTACAATATCCTATACTTTCTACTTTTGGCATTTCTATACTTTCTAGACTACTACATCCATTAAATGCATAATCTTTTATACTTATTAAATTTGGTGATTGTATACTTTTTAAATATCTACAGTCATTAAATGCATATGATCCTATGCTTTCTACTTTTGACATTTCTACACTTTTTAAATTTTCACAGTTTTGAAATGCGTAATTTCCTATGGTTTTTACTTCTGGCATTTCTATACTTATTAAACCATTACTATATTGAAATGCATAATTTCCTATACTTTCTATTTTTGGCATAGATACACTTGTTATAAAAAATCCCTTGAATGCATAATCTTTTATATGTGTTATCTTTTGAGATGTTTTTGTACCTTTTATTTCTAGATATTCTGGTATAGTTATTTCTGTTTTATTACCTATGTATCTTTCTATACCACCATCTGTTGTAAATACAAAACTATCTGTACTGTCTATATTTATCCCTTTATATAAAACATATTTTGCTCCCCAAGGATAATTAAAATCAGCATCTATTTTATCTATTTCTTCTTTTGTATGATTAGGCATTTTTAAAACACAATTATCAGGAAATACATTACTACCTCCAATTGAAGTTATATTTTTTGATGTCAACTCTACACTTTCTAAAGAAGAGCATGCGTCAAATGCACCATAGTCTAATTTTTCTATTTTTGGCAGTTTTACGGTTTTTAATCCACAGTTATAAAATGACTCATAACCTATACTTATTACTTCTGGCATTTCTATATTTTCTAGGTTATAACATCCTCTAAATGCCTGTTCATCTATAGTTTTTACTTTGGGTATTTCTACATTTACCAAGCTAATACAATCAGAAAACATTAAGTATCCTATACTTGTTACATTAGGCATTTTTATGCTTTTTAAACTAGTATTAACAAATGCTTTATTTGATACCTCTGTTACCTCATCTGGTAAAATTATACTTTCTAAATTTCCTATATATTTCTGTAAATAATATCCATCATCTATAATAAAACCATTGTTATTTATTGTATTTTTCCAGTATACGACTGCATTACTTTCCCAAGGTGCATTTTCTGAGCCACTTACTTCATCCTTAGCTTTATTTGTTAGTCTAATTTCCTTTAAATTACTACAGCCAATAAATGCATTATTACCTATGCTTGTTACTTGTGACATTTCTACATTTGATAGACTACTACAGTAAAAAAATGCAGAATCACCTACACTTGTTACCTGTGGTATTTTTATACTTACTAGACTACTACAGGAATCAAACATACCCTCTTCTATAATTGTTACTTGTGGCATTTCTACACTTGATAGACTACTACAATAATTAAATGCATATCGTTCTACCTTTGTTGCCTTTGGCATTTTTGCACTTACTAAATTATCACATTTATAAAATGCTCTAAATCCTATACTTATTACCTCTGGCATTTCTATACTTACTAGAGTAGTATAATCTTTAAATGCAAACTTTCCTATCTCTGTTATATGACTTGGTAAAACTATACTTGATGAATTTCCTATGTATTTTTGTAAATGATATCCTTCATCTATAATAAAACCATTATCATTTTTTGTATCTTTCCAGTATACAATTGCATCACTTCCCCATGGAGCTTTTTCGGAGTTTTTCATTTCATTTTTATTTTTATTTGATATTCTAATTTCCTTTAAATTATTACAATTATAAAATACATTTTCTTCTATGTTTGTTGCCTCTGGTATTTCTATACTTTCTAAAATACTATAACCAAATGCATAATTGCCTATACTTGTCGCCTTTGGTATTTCTACACTTTTTAATTTTTTACAGCTATAAAATGCCTCTTTTCCTATATTTGTTATTTCTGGTATTTTTACACTCACTAAGTTACCACATCCAACAAATGCTTTCTCACCTATATTTATTACTTGGGGCATTTCTACACTTTCTACACTACAAGAATAAAATGCCTCTTTTCCTATTCTTGTTATATTTACTGTATTTAAGTTTACAAGTTTATTACAATTTTTAAAACTGCTGTTTCCTATACTAGTTACACTTGGTGAAAATTTTATCTCTGTTATAGGATTATTTTCAAATGCATTATTTCCTATGGTTGTTATTGCACTATCATCTGCAAAAGTTAATTTTGTAATACCTTTATTTATAAATGCATTGTCTGCTATGGCAGTTACCTCTTGATTTTTTATCATTCTAGGTAATGTAAGGTCTCCTATTTGAGCAGAACTTCCATTATATCCTGTAATAACTCCATTTGTTACTATTATACTATCTAAAATAGATGAATTTTTTGTTTCATCTTCTTTAATTTCATTTATATTTTGGATATTTTCATCAATTGGTATGTTTTCGCTATTTTCTTCATTTGATATATCTTGGTCTATGTTTTCGCTATTTTCTTCGTCTGATATATCTTCATCTATATTTTCGCTATTTTCTTCATCTGATATATCTTGGTCTATGTTTTCACTATTTTCTTCATTTGATATATCTTGGTCTATGTTTTCGCTATTTTCTTCATTTGATATATCTTGGTCTATGTTTTCACTATTTTCTTCATTTGATATATCTTGGTCTATGTTTTCGCTATTTTCTTCATCTGATATATCTTGGTCTATGTTTTCGCTATTTTCTTCGTCTGATATATCTTGCTCTATATTTTCTTCATTTGTATTTTCTATTATTTCAATATCTGCCAATTGGCTAGCTAAAATTAAATTTTGGGGTATAGATATTGTAGAAGAAGCTACAATAATAGCTAATATAGATGACAAAAGTTTATTTAATTTTGACTTTGACTTCATAAAATTACCTCCCTTAAAAATTACAAAGACAAAAAGACTACCTTAAATTTAATTTTTAAAAATTTAAGCCAGTTTATTCTAAAAATATATATGGTTTACAAAAGATATTTAATATACCCCCCCCCCGTTAGTTCTGAGAGTATTATTTAAGTTTATATTATAAGTTTTTCCCATAATTATCCCTCCTTTACTTTTTTCTTAATTTTAACACTTTTTCTATTTTTCGTCAATACTTTTATAAAAAAAGACTAGATAAAAATCTAGCCTTTTTATTTACTGTATTGGCATATATTTTACTTTCCAAACACCATCACTATCTTTTATCATATCCATAGCCATTGGATGATCTGCTACGAGTTCATATTCAATATAACCGTTGTTTTCATCATCAACTAAAAATTTACCTTTTTCTACTGCTTTAATATTAGTTATATATTGCTCTTTTATTGTTTTATCTAATCCTTTTATTATTTTTATATATTCATCTTTTGTAGGTTTTTCACTATTTTCACTATATAAACTATAAGCTAAGTCATATTCTTCTTCCATTATAGCTTGTGCATAAAATTTAGCTATTGTAATAGGTTCAAGATTTAATAATGATTTAATGTTTCTATCTGCTTTATAGCTATCATATGTTTTTTGTTCACTTGATGATAAATATCCTGTTACAGAATATGGTTTATTATTTGGTGTACTATTATTATCTATTTTAAAAGCAAAAACATATATACAAGTTCCTTCTTCCCATTTGACAGTAATATTATATATTAATCCTTGTAAATATTTATCACTATTGTCATAAGAATGAATAAAGTCTATAAATTTATTATCTTTAGAGTTTTTAATTTGTACATCTTCTTTATAGTTTTGACTTCTATCTTGTTTTATATATGTTTTTTCTACCTTTACTTCTTTAGGTATATTATTACTAAAATCCAGTCTAATTTCCTCTTCTAATTCTAGTTGTGATAATTCATTTTGGTCTAATTTATCTATAAAATCACTTTCTGATTTTAAGTAATCATCTTGATTTACTGTGTTACCTTCCCATTCATAAATAAATTTTTCATATGGTATATCACCATTTTTAGTATATATAGATATATTTGTACTATCTTGTTGTGTTTCTTCTTCATTATTAGCTGATGTAGACATATCACTTGTACTTTCACTTGTTGTTTCTGTGTTTTGTTTGTTACAACCAACTAAACTAATAACAAATATTATACTTAATATTATTATTTTATTTTTCATAAAATCACCCTCTTATAATGCTAATCTTTTGTATAAAGTTAATTATTAATAATAAATTCTTTAAGTCTATTTTCCATTTCTTCGTCTGCATATATTTCAAAAAACATTCCATCATCTCTATTATCATTTTGTATAATTTCACACCTACCGTGTATTTTACCAACAACATTAGATTTTTCATATGGTATTAATATCCTTATAGATTTTTTAAAACTTTTAACAACTTCTTCTATTGTATTTAAAAGATTTTCTATACCGTCACCTTTTTTAGCGGATATTTCTAATGTGTACATAGAAAAGTCGTCTTTAGGTAATGGTCTTAATATATTATCTTTATCTACTTTATTATACGCAGTAATTATAGGTTTGTTTAAACAATCTAAATCTTTTAACGTTTTGTATACTATATTCATTTGTTCTTCTCTAGCATTGTTAGAACTGTCTACAACGTGGACTAATACATCTGCATATTTTGTTTCTTCTAAAGTAGCTCTAAAGGCTTTTATAAGGTTATGTGGCAGTTTTTGTATAAATCCTACTGTATCTGTAAAAAGATACTCTCTTCCCGATTGTAGTTCTATTTTTCTTGTGGTAGTGTCTAACGTAGCAAAAAGCTTATCCATAGCTAAAACATCTGATTTTGTGACACAATTCATAAGAGTTGACTTACCAGCATTAGTATATCCAACAAAGGCAACTATTGGTTGTTTATTTTTTAGTCTTTTTTCTCTCATTATTTGTCTATGTTTTTCTATATATTTAAGTTCTTTGTTAAGTTCTGCTATTCTATCGGATATGTTTCTTCTATCTACCTCTAACTTTTTCTCACCAGGTCCTCTGGTGCCTATGCCTCCACCTAGACGGCTCATATCTTTGCCTTGACCTACTAAATGTGTAAGTTTATATCTAAGCTGTGCTAATTCTACTTGTACCTTACCTTCTGCTGAATTTGCTCTTTTTGCAAATATGTCTAGTATAACAAGTGTTCTATTCATTATTTTAACATTAAGCATACTTGTCATATTTTTCATTTGACTAGATGTAAGTTCATCATCACACACAATTCCTGTGGCTCCTAACTCCTCTACATATGCTTTTAACTCTTGTATTTTACCTTTACCAAAATAGTGGGCTTTATGTATGCCCTCTCTTTTTTGTATCATACGTCCTATGACTGTGGCTCCTGCTGTTTCTACAAGTTCTTCTAATTCATCTAAACTAGCATCTATATTCATTAAATCTTTTTCATTATCTATTCCTATTAATACTACTTTCTCTTCTATATCTTTTGTTTCATAAGTTTTTGTTTGATTTTTTTCCATTATATCCCACCTTTTGTAATATTAATATATAATAATTATAACACATATATATCTTTTTTACTACAAAATATTTAATTTATCATTAGTTGCATTTATATACATATTTTTAAATTTTTAATAAGTATATGTCTTATTATTAATCAAAAATTTAACTTTAACCAATTTTTTTGATAATTTAGCTATTCCTATTATACTTCTACAAGTTATTTTAAATATTAAATAGTATATATATGTAAACCATTTAAAGTAAACTATTTAAACAAAGCTTAAAATAAGTCTAAAGCGTAAATAATAAGTTTATTTTATCTAATACATAATTCTTATAAGTCACTATAAATAAATCATTATTCCATACCATATTTCTGTCTTGTATCGTAATCAAAAACTATAAACCTACACCAATAATCCCTCTTACTTATAAACAATATAACTACTGCACCAAACATAACTGTAAGGCTATCTTTGCATAATGATTATTTTAACTATACTAATGGTCAAAATCTACGAAAGGCTACTGTAAAATCCAATACTATACTTATTGAATTGGTATATAATTCCAACTAATTCTTAGATTCATAATACATATAAGTAAAAATTTCTGAAAACATTGATATAGTAAATACAAATGATACCCCTATTCCCATTAAAATAAATCCTTCATAATCAGACACCTTTCCCATTACCAGTAAAACAAGCATAAATACAAAAGATATAATCTGCGTTAGCTTAAAGGATTTACTTTTTGATTTCAATTCAATTAGTCTATTTCTCTCGTCCAGTTCTTTTAGCCTATCCTCTCTTGCCATTTTTTGTGACAGGCTTCGTGTTATTGTTCCAAATCCCAATACAAACAAAACTACTATCAAGATAATTCCATTTATATCTAAATCATTGTTCATAATGCTTGTTACCAGATTTAATGTACCTAAACCTGCCATAAAAACACCAGAAACAAATACTTTTTTATTATAAATCTTCATACTGCTTATCCTCCAATTCCTTATTTTCTTTTAAACAACATAAATCCTCAACTGTTACGCCGAATACTTGTGCTATTCTGTACGCCAACATAAGAGAAGGACTATACTGCTCTTTCTCGATTGAAATAATTGTTCTTGAAGAAACGTGAACCAAATCAGCTAATTGCTGTTGCGTCATTTTTGTCGCTGTTCGTAATTCTTTTACTCTTGTTTTCATATACTCCCTTCCATCAATATGAAGTTTACTTCTTATGAAGTTAACTTCATATTAGCATATGAATATACAAATGTCAATAAAACATAAAATTAATTTTACATTTTACCATATATCAAATCCCTACTAACTTATCAACAAGTTATCATAATATTTCCTAAATTCTATTCTCTATTTTCTCAAATTTCTAAACACATCATTTCTAGTCAAACTAAAAGTAAATCCATAGCTTAACTAAAAAAAATAAAAGCTATGGTATTTACCATAGCTTAAATATATTTTTAATTATTGTGTGATTGCACTTTCTTGTATGCTTTCATCTTCTAAAAGAACTTGTTCATATTTTGCTAAAATAGCTTGTTGAAGACTTTCTCTAGCTGAAGAGTTGATAGGATGTGCTATATCTCTAAATTCTCCATTGCTAGTTTTTCTACTAGGCATAGCTATAAATAAACCTTTTTCGCCTTCTATTACTTTTATGTCGTGTATAACAAGTTCATTGTCAATAGTAATAGAAACTATTGCTTTCATTTTTCCTTCTTGATTAACTTTTCTAATTCTTACGTCTGTAATATTCATAGATAAATCTCCTCCTATAAAGTAGAATAAAATATACTAAAGGTTTATACCAAAAGTATTAATATAATGTGGTTCTACTTTATACCTAAAAATTATGTAATCATTTTGGGTATTAAAATTTAATAAGTAAAACCTATGTGATGATAAATACATTATATAACTATTTTATATAAATTGCAATATTTTTTTTATTTGTTTTTTTATTTTTTTATAAATTTGTTAGATTGTTTTTTTATACATTGTTTAATTATTATAAATAAATTATTATTTATACAAGATAAAAATATTATTTTTAACAATATGATTTTTTTAGTACCATTTATATATATTCGTTTATAATTTTGATAATAATATAAAATATAAAGTAAAATCAATAGTTGCTAAAATATAACAATATATATATAATATATTTAGTTGTGTAATAATTTAATTTTTGTAATAAAATATTATTAAATAGTTATTATTATGTTAGGAGATTTATTTAATATGGATATAAAAAGTATTTTCCCTTATAAAAAGTTATATTTTATAGGTATAGGTGGAGTTAGTATGTCTGGTCTTTGTGAGATACTTTTAGCCGAAGGTGATTACACCATATATGGCTCTGATAATAACAACTCAGAACTTATACAAAATCTTATTAAAAAAGGTGTTACTGTATATATTGGGCAAGATGAAAAAAACATTACCTCTGATATAGATTTAGTTGTATATACTGCTGCCATAAAAGAAGATAATCCTGAATTTATTAAAGCTAAAAATCTTGGACTAAAAATGTTAGAACGTTCTACATTTTTAGGTGAGTTAATGAAAGCTTACAAGTTTCCTCTTTGTATAGCTGGTACTCACGGAAAAACTACTACCTCATCTATGGTATCTCAAGTATTTTTACAAGCTGATAAAGACCCTACTATATCTTTAGGCGGAATATTATCTTCTATAAATAGTAATTTTAAAGTAGGTAAAAAAGATTATTTTATATTAGAAACTTGTGAATATTGTGACTCTTTTTTAAAGTTTAATCCTCATTCTGCTATAATTTTAAATATAGATGAAGACCATTTAGACTATTTTAAAAATATTAATCAAATATATGAAAGTTTTTCTAAATTTGCTAAATTAGTAAAAAAAGATGCCTGTCTTGTTATTAACTCTGACATTAAAGACTATGAAAAAGTAATAAATGATTTAGATTGTACTATTATAACATATGGTGAAAACAAAAATAGTATGTGGCAGGCTAAAGACATAACTTTTGATGAAAATGGATATGGAGCTTATAAGGCTTATTATAACGGTAAATTTATGTATAATATAAAATTAAGTGTTGTTGGTGCTCACAATGTTTATAATTCTCTTTCTGTCTGTGCTTTAGCTAATTTTTATAATTTAGATAGAGAAAGTATAGAAAAAGGACTTAATAGTTTTAAAGGTACAAATAGACGTTTTCAATATAAAGGCGAATTTAAAGGTGTTAAAATAATAGACGACTATGCTCACCACCCAACAGAAATTTTAGCTACTATAAAATCTGCTAAATCTCAAAATATAAACAAACTTTGGTGTGTTTTTCAACCTCACACATATACTAGAACTAAGGCTCTTTTAGACGATTTTGCTAAATCTCTTTTAGACGTAGACCATATTTTAATAGCAGATATATATTCGGCTCGTGAAAAAGACACTGGAGAAATACACGCTAAAGATTTAGTTAATAGATTAAAAGATTTAGGTAAAGACGCTATATATATAGAAAACTTTGAATGTGGAAAAGATTACATTGAAAAAAATTGTCAACATAATGATATGTTGATAACTATGGGTGCTGGAAATGTGTATTTATTAGGAGAAATGTTATTAAATAAATAGTTTTCAACATTATCCACATTTTTTTCAACATTTCAAATGTATATAAGTATATTTTATCGAACAACTGTTTGTTATAGTGTATAAAAAATAACTAGTAAAAATCCTTTATTTTTAAGGGTTTTTTACTAGTTATTTTTTATGTGTTATACACATATGTAAATATATGTTGATTTATTTAAAGTTATCAACATATATGTTTATTATTTGTTGATAACTTCATTTTCTAATGCTTTTGCTAATTGGTCTGGACAAGATGTATCTTTGTTTCCACAAGTTAATCCTTTTAATTTTTTTATAACATCTTCTACCTTTAAACCTTCTACAAGGGTAGCTATCCCTTTAAGATTGCCATTGCAACCTCCGTTAAATTTTACACTTTTTACAATATCTCCTTCTATTTCAAATTCAATATTTTTTGCACAAACGCCTTTTGTATCATAATTAGACATAAGTTTACCTCCTTATATTTTTATTGTTTATAGTTAAGAAAATCATATCTTAACACAAAGTGTTAAAAAATTATTATTAAAAATTATATCATTTAAGTGTATAAAAATCAATAATTACTATTTTTTCTCACTTGCATTTTATAAGCTAATTTTGTAGTTATTACTCTTGGTATTATAGCTATAAAAAATGGTAAAAACTTTGCATAACTAGGTATTATAATACTCTTTCTTTTAAACATTTTATCAATAGCATATTTAGATGCAGTATAACTATCAAGACCTTTTATATTGCCTTTTACTCCCGCCTTTTTGTGAAAGTTAGTTTTTATAGTAGCAGGACAAAATGTACCTATATATACATTAGATTTTTGTCTTTTTAACTCCTCTTTTATAGCAAGACTAATATTTAATACATATGCCTTTGTTCCATAATAAGATGACAACAAGGGACTTGCAAAAAAGCTTCCTATAGAACCTACATTTAATATATATCCACTATCTTTTTTTACCATATCTTTTAAAAATAGCTTTGTTAAAATATGCAATGATTTTATGTTTAAATCTATCATATTAAGTTCATCTTCTAAGTTAGTATTTAAAAATTCACCAAAAACTCCATATCCCGCATTATTTATTAATATATCTATGTTTTTATCCTTAACATTATTATAAAGGTTATAGCAATTTTTAACGATAGATAAATCCATAGGTATTATTGTACAGTTTTTTATATTTTTAAAGGCTTGTTCCATTTTTTCTTTATTTCTGGATACAACTATTATATCATATCCCATATTAGATAATATAATAGACATATCTTTACCTATACCATCACTTGCACCTGTTATTAATGCTTTCATATATTTTCTCCTATATATTTTAAAAGCCAATCTTTTTTATTTTTATCTGGTTGTTCTAAAACTATATTTAAAGCTAATTTTAAACAGTCACCTATTTTTTTACCATCTGTTATTCCTATTTGTTTTAAGTCATTGCCTTTTATAGCAAGTGTTTTTAAAGAAAAGCAATGATTTTTTCTTATAGTTTCATCTATTTCATCAAATATATTATCATATTTTTTACATTTAATTAAGTCATTTTCAATAAGGCTTATACAAAATTTAATCTCTAATATTTTTTTAAATAAATCTGGCTCTATAATAGACATTAATTTTCTTGTTTCTACTCTATTATCTACAAAGTTATAATTAAAATATTGTATTATAGTTTTTGTTTCTTTTATTGTTTTATTGTCTAATTTTATCCTTTTTAAAACCTCTTCTCCTATTTTTTCATCTAAATGACTTAATAAAAACGTAAGTCTTAAATCTTTAGATAATTTTTTTAATATAAAAATATTTTTTTTATAATTTTTAAAAATAGGCTCTATTTCTGGTATAAAATATTTATATAATTTAGTTTCTTCTAAAAGATTTAACTTTTCTATATAATTAGATTTTATAAGCTTTAAAAATTCATCTCTTGTACGTTCTATACTAATATTTTCTGTTAATTTAGCATTATTTTTTATAGCTAAAAATGTTTCATCTTCTATGTCAAAGCCTAACTGAGCAGAAAATCGTACTCCTCTCATCATTCTAAGTGCATCTTCTTTAAATCTTGTATCTGCATCTCCTACACCTTTTATTAATTTATTTTTTATATCATCTATACCACAAAATGGGTCTACAAATCCTCTTTTTATACTATAGGCTATGGCATTCATTGTAAAATCTCGTCTGCTTAAATCTTCTTCTATTTTTTTACTAAAAGTTACATTTTCTGGTCGTCTATTGTCTTTGTATTCTCCATCTATACGATATGTAGTTACCTCAAAATTTTGTCTATCTAAAACTACTGTAACTGTACCGTGTTCTATACCTGTATCTATTGTATAGTCAAATATATTTTTTATATCCTGTGGTAATGCGTCTGTGGTTATGTCAAAATCTTTTGGTAAAAAGCCTAATATATAATCTCTAACACAACCACCTACTATAAATCCTTCAAATCCATTTTTTTCTAATTGTTCTATTATATATACAACTTGTTTAGGAATATTCATAAAATCTCCCCTTTATATATTTTTCTATAAATATAATACCACATATTAATATTTAGTCTAGTATTTTCCAAAAATATATCTATATAATATATTAGACAAAATCAAAAAAAAATGTTAAAATGATAAAAAATTAAATAGATTGGAAGATAACAATGAATACCCTTACTAGAACAGAAATATTAATTGGAGAAGATAATATTAAAAAGCTAAAAAATAGTAGTGTTATAATATTTGGTGTTGGTGGTGTTGGCTCTTTCTGTGTGGAGGCAATAGCACGTTGTGGTATTGGTAACATCCATATAGTAGATGATGATACTATATCTATAACAAATATTAATAGACAGCTTATAGCCACTCATAGCACAATAGGCAAAGATAAAATAGAAGTAGTAAAACAACGTATATTAGACATAAATCCTGATGCTAATGTTAGTGCATCTAAAGTTTTTTATACAAAAGATACTCTATCTTCAATAGATTTATCTAAATATGATTATATAATAGATGCAATAGATACTATATCATCAAAAATATTACTTGTAGAAGAGGCTACAAGACAAAATATACCTATTATATCTTCTATGGGTACTGGTAATAAATTAGACCCTACTAAATTTGTTGTTACAGATATATATAAAACATTTATGTGCCCACTTGCTAAAGTTATGAGATATGAGCTAAAAAAACGTGGTATTAAAAAGCTTAAAGTTGTTTATTCTACTGAAAAGCCTATTAAACCTGCCCCTATTAAGCTAGACTTAAACTCTAAAAGCTCAAGTGAATTTAGAGATACTAACAAAAGAAGAGAAACTCCTGGAAGTATATCCTTTGTACCATCTGTGGCTGGGCTTATTATGGCTAGTCAAGTTGTCAATGATATACTAAAATCATAATATAATTATTAATTATAAAATATAGAGGTGAAATATGGAAAAAATTAAAGTTTTAAGTATTTTTGGAACAAGACCAGAAGCTATAAAAATGGCTCCTATTATTAAAGAAATGGAAAAATGTGAACATATTAGTCAAGAAGTTTGTGTTACTGCCCAACATAGAGAAATGTTAGACCAAGTTTTAGATATTTTTAATATAACTCCAAACTATGACCTTAATATTATGACAAAAAATCAAACTCTTACTGATATTACAATAAATGCTCTTAAAGGACTAGAGGATATATTAGAAAAATCTAAACCAGATATTATTTTAGTACACGGTGATACTACTACTACTTTTGTAGGCTCTTTAGCTGCATTTTATAAAAAAATAAAAATAGGACACGTTGAAGCTGGGCTTAGAACATATAATAAATACGAACCTTTCCCTGAAGAAATGAACAGAAAGCTAACAGGTGCTATGGCAGATTTACACTTTGCTCCTACTATTCTTTCTAAAGAAAATTTATTAAAAGAAAATGTGTGTGAAAAAGATATATTTGTAACAGGTAATACATCGGTTGACTGTGTTAAAACTACTGTTGATAAAAACTACATTTTTTCTTGTAATACCCTTAATAATATAGACTATACTAATAAAAAAGTTATTACTATAACTGCTCATAGACGTGAAAATCTTGGCAAACCTTTAGAAAATATTTGTTCTGCTATTTTACAACTAGTTGAAAATAACAAAGATGTAGAGGTTGTATATGCTGTACACTTTAACCCGCTTGTTAGAGAAGTAGCCAATCGTATATTAGGTAATAACGATAGAATCCATCTTATAGACCCATTAAATATGAAAGATATGCACAATCTTATAGACCGTTCATATATGGTTATGACTGATTCTGGCGGACTACAAGAAGAGGTCCCTTCTCTTAAAAAGCCAGTCCTTGTTTTAAGAAATGTAACAGAACGTCCTGAAGGATTAGAAGCTGGTGTTTTAAAACTTGCTGGTACAAAACAAGATACTATTATATCCTTAGCCACAGAACTTTTAAACAATAAAAACACTTATAACTCTATGATAAATGCTAAAAATCCTTTTGGTGATGGATTTGCATCTAAAAGAATAGTAAATGCTATTTTATATTATTTTGATAAAATAACTGAAAAACCTGAAAATTTTTATTAAAATATATAATATTTTCACATAGATTTTTTATAATATTAGGTATATAATATATGTTATATTATTTTTATAATATATGTTATACCTATTAAGGAGGTAATATTATGTATAACATTATAAAATCTCTGTCAAAAATTAGTCAAGTTGGTATAACTATGGTTGTAACCATTGGTCTATGCTTTTTTATAGGAAAGTGGCTAGATGAAAAACTTGGTACAAATATTATCTTTTTAGCTATATTTACCTTATTAGGCATAGGAGCTGGATTTAGAAATGTTTATATTTTAATTATGAAAGATTATAAAGAAGAAGAAAAAAGAGAAAGGCAACAACGTGATTTAGACTATAAAAATGTTAAAAAATAGTCTTTAATTCTTTATTTTAGGAGAAAAATATAATGAAAATATCGAATACATCTAAACAAATAATAATTATAATGATAGCCTTATTTCTTATAATATTTGGTGTTAGTGTTTTCTTTATTAATAATACTAAATCATTTTTTATAGGGCTTAGCTTTGGTACAATATTTTCTATATTAAAACTTATACTTATAGAAAAAACTTTAAATAAGGCTTTAGATATGACTGGTAAAAAGGCAGCTAATTATATAAGAATTCATTATACACTTAGATATTTTTTAACCTTTGCTGTTCTTTTAATAGCAGTTTATAAAGATTTTAATATTATAGGGGTTATTATTGGTATCTTATTACCATTACCTGCTATATATATAGCTAAATTTAAAAATAAATCAAATATTTAGTTGACTGTATTTTAATAAAAGGTGTATAATATGTAATTGGTGATTTATTTAATAAAGCAGTGCTTTATTTTAAATAAATAAAATAATATTAATATAAGCTATTTAATATTATTAATAAAATTTTGAGAAGGGAGGTAAATATATGGACTTTGGTACTAAAATTATAACAAATATAGGCGGAGTAAATATAACACAAACTACAATGAACACGTGGATTATTATCATCTTTCTAACTATCGTCGCTTTAATAATTAGATCTAAGTTAAATAAGTTTACTGATGTTCCTACAACAAGACTTCAAAATGTAGTTGAGCTTGTAGTAGAATCTATGGAAAACTTTACAGTTCAAAATATGGGTGAAAAATACAAATATTTTGGTAACTGGTTTTTTGGCGTATTTTGCTTTATTTTAACATCTAACTACATTGGATTGTTATCTTTTAGGTCGCCAACTGCAGATCTTTCTACAACTCTTGCCCTTGCTCTTGTTACATTTACCCTTATTCAATTTATGGGTATAAAAGTAAACAAAGGTGGCTATTTTAAAGGTTTTTTAGACCCATTTCCACTATTCTTACCACTTAATATTATAGGTGAGTTTGCTACACCTATATCTCTTAGTTTACGTTTATTTGGTAATATATTAGGTGGTACCATAATTATGGGACTTATACACTCAGCTCTAGAGCAAGGTCACGTTTTATTACAGATAGTAGGATTTGGAGCTGTAACACCTGTTTTACACGCATATTTTGATGTGTTCTCAGGATTTTTACAATCGTTTATATTTGTTATACTTAGTATGACATTTATTAAAGATAAAATTGGTGATTAATCACCAATAAAATTTTACATTAAAAAAAATAAATTATTTACATTTTTTAGGAGGATTTAAAAATGGAATTTAATGAAGCTTTTGTTATGGGATGTTCTGCAGTTGGTGCAGGTCTTGCTGTAATTGCAGGTATTGGTACAGGTATTGGTCAAGGTTATGCTGCTGGTAAAGCTGCTGAAGCTGTTGGTCGTCAGCCAGAAGCTAGAGGTAATATTATGTCAACAATGTTAGTTGGTGACGCCGTTGCCGAAACTTCTGCTATCTATGGTCTTGTTATAGCAATCTTATTATTATTTGCAAACCCATTTATTGGTTAATAATTATATTTAACAATTTTTCTAATTAAATTAGAAAAATGAAAGGAGGGCAAATTTTCTTGGATAGCTATATACTTACTTTAGATAAACAGTTTCTCTACCAAGTTATTATCCAGTTAATATCTACAGGTATATTATGTTTTATTTTATACAAACTTTTATATGCACCTGTTACTAACTTCTTACAAAAACGTAGAGAACGTATTGAAAATAATATAAATGAAGCAAACACTAAACTTGCTGAGGCTGATAGCCTTAAAGCTGAATATGAAATTAAACTTAGAGAAATTGAAAAAGAAAAAGCTACTATATTAGAAGAAGCTCGTAATCGTGCTAAAGAAAACGAAGTACAAATTATTGAAGAGGCTAAAAAAGAAGCTGAAACTATTAAAAATAGAGCTATGCTTGATATTCAAAGAGAACAAGAAAAAATTAAAGAAGAAGTTAGATTACAAATTATTGAAGTTTCTTCTTTAATTGCTAGTAAATTTATAAGTGAAAAAATTAGCCAGGTTGAACAAAACAAACTTGTTGACCAACTTATTGAAGATTTGGAGGAAATTAAATGTCAAAATTAATTTCTAAAAGATATGCTATTGCTCTTTTTGAATTAGCAAAAGAAACAGATAAAATGGACTTATTTAATAGTCAAGTTGAACTAATTTATAACTCTATTAAAGATGATAAAGAATTTTTAGCTGTTTTAAACCACCCTCGAATATCTAGTGGTGAAAAATTTAATCTTTTTCAAAATATTTATAAAGATAATATTTCAGAAGAAGTTTTAGGACTTATATCTATTGTTATCAAAAAAAATAGAGAAACTGAAATGTTAGAAATATTAGAAATATTTTTAGAGCTTGTTAGAGATTATAAAGGTATAACTACTGCTTACATATATTCTGCTAAAGCTCTTAATGAAGAACAAATTAATAATATAAAACAAAGTTTATCTAAAAAATTAAATAAAGAAATTATTATTAAGGCCAGTGTTAAACCTGAACTTATTGGTGGTTTAATCATTAATATAGACGGAAAAGTTATTGATAATTCTATCAAAAAAAGTCTAGAAGATATTAAAAAAAGCCTTATTAATAATAAGTAAAGGAGTGTAACCCGTTAATGAACTTAAGACCTGAAGAAATTAGTTCTGTTATTAAAGAACAGATTAAAGGTTATACATCAAAATTAGATGTATCTGATGTTGGTACGGTTATACAGGTTGGGGACGGTATTGCCAGAGTACATGGACTTGAAAAAGCTATGAGTGGGGAGCTTCTTGAGTTTGAGAGTGGCGTATTAGGTATGGCTCAAAACCTTGAAGAAGACAATATTGGGGTAGTTTTATTAGGTTCTGACCAACAAGTTAAAGAAGGTGACAGCGTTAAACTTACTGGACGTGTTGCTGAAGTTGGTGTTGGTGAAGCTATGATTGGTCGTGTTGTAAATGCAATCGGTCAACCAATAGATGAAAAAGGTCCTATTAATACTACTGCTACTCGTCCTATCGAGCGAGTAGCACCTGGTGTTATCACTCGTAAATCTGTTGACGTACCTTTACAAACTGGTATTAAAGCTATTGACGCTATGGTACCTATTGGACGTGGCCAACGTGAACTTGTAATAGGAGATCGTCAAACTGGTAAAACTGCTATTTGTATAGATACTATTATAAACCAAAAAGGTAAAGATGTTATTTGTATCTATGTTGCTATTGGACAAAAAGCTTCTACTGTATCTCGTATTGTTAGAAGTCTTGAAGATGCTGGTGCTATGGACTATACAACAGTTGTATCTGCAACTGCGTCAGACCCTGCTCCACTTCAATTTATAGCACCTTATACTGGTGTTGCTATTGGTGAAGAATTTATGGAAAACGGTAAAGATGTACTTATCGTGTATGATGATTTATCTAAACACGCCGTTGCTTACCGTGCTATGTCCCTTCTTCTTCACAGACCACCAGGACGTGAGGCTTATCCAGGTGATGTATTCTATCTTCACTCAAGACTTCTTGAAAGAAGTGCTAGACTTGAAGAAAAATATGGCGGTGGTTCTATAACTGCCCTTCCTATTATCGAAACTCAAGCTGGGGATGTTTCTGCTTATATCCCTACAAACGTTATATCCATCACAGATGGACAAATATTCCTTGAAAGTGAATTATTTAACTCTGGTGTACGTCCTGCTATAAATGCTGGTCTTTCAGTATCTAGGGTTGGTGGTTCTGCTCAAATCAAGGCTATGAAAAAAATCGCAGGTCCTATCCGTATAGAGCTTGCTCAATATAGAGAACTTGAAAGCTTTGCTCAGTTTGGTTCTGACCTTGACAAAAATACTTTAGAGCGTCTTAACCACGGACAAAGAATAGTTGAAATATTAAAACAACCTCAATATGCTACTTTAGAGGTTGAAAAAGAAGTTGTTATTCTTTATGCGGTTACTAAAAAATATCTTGATGATATTGACATTCACCGTATAGCAGACTTTGAAAGAGAATTCTTTAACTTTATAGAAACTAAATACAACAATATTTTAACAAGTATTAGAGAAACTAAAGAAATGTCTGAAGATGTTGAAAAACAACTTATAGAAGCAATTGAAAGATTTAAAAAAGAATTCAAATAATAAAGAGGTGATATTATGGCATCAATGCGTGATATTAAACGCAGAATTAAAAGTGTCAATAGCACCCAGCAAATAACTAACGCTATGTATCTTGTTGCTAGTAGCAAGCTTACTAAAGCTAAAGCTAGATTAGAAGATACTCGCCCTTTCTTTACAGAAACTAAAAAGGTTATTACAAACATTGTTAATGGTTCTGGTAATATAAGTCACCCTTATCTTGATAAAAGAGAAGTAAAATCTACTTGTGTTATTGTTGTAACTGGTGATAGAGGGCTTTGTGGTGGATACAATACTAACATTAACAAACTTGCTATGACTGCTATTAAAAATAAAGAAACTGATAAAGTAATAGCTATTGGGGGTAAAAGCAAAGAGTTTTTTAAAAGACGTGCTAATTTAGTACACTCTTTTACAAATATATCTGAGCACCCTATATATGAAGATGCTTTACAAATTGGGCGTTTGGCACTAGATATGTTTACATCTGGTGAAGTTGATGAGGTTTATTTAGCTTATACAGAGTTTGTTTCTTCTCTTGTAAATGAACCTAAACTTATTAAACTTTTTCCATTAGATGTAGACGATTTTAAAACTGAAGAAAAAACAGAAAACAATGCTTCTGCTCTTACTATTTATGAGCCTAGTGAAGAAGCTGTTTTAGAATATGTTATTCCTAAATACGTTAATACCGTTATATTTGGTGCTATGGTAGAATCTGCAGTTTGTGAGTTAGGTGCTAGAATGACTGCTATGGATTCTGCTACTGAAAATGCTGAAGAAATGATAGATTCTTTAAATCTTGTTTATAACAGAGCAAGACAAAGTGCTATCACACAAGAAATTACCGAAATTGTTAGCGGTAGTGGTATTTATAGTTAGAAAAGGAGTGGAAACTTTTGGCTGAAAAAAATGTAGGTAAGATAATACAAATTATCGGTGCCGTAGTAGATATAAAATTTTCAAGCGAAAATATGCCAGCGTTATATAATGCCATTGAAATTGAACATAACGGCGAAACAATCGTTGCAGAAGTTGCTCAACACTTAGGCGATGACGTAGTTAAATGTATCGCTATGAGCTCTACTGATGGACTTGTTAGAGGTATGGACGCAGTAGATACAGGAGCACCTATATCTGTACCTGTTGGCTCTTGTACTTTAGGTCGTATGTTCAACGTTGTTGGTAATCCTATTGACGAAGCTGGTAATGTTGATGTTAAAGAAAAATGGTCTATCCATAGAAATGCTCCTAGCTTTGCTGAACAAGCAACAGCTACTGAACTTTTAGAAACTGGTATTAAAGCTATTGACCTTCTTTGCCCTTACTCTAAAGGTGGTAAAATCGGTCTTTTTGGCGGAGCTGGTGTTGGTAAAACAGTTCTTATTATGGAGCTTATTAGAAATATAGCAACAGAGCACGGTGGTTTCTCTGTTTTTGCTGGTGTTGGGGAGCGTACTCGTGAGGGTAACGACCTTTATTATGAAATGCAAGAATCTGGAGTTATTAACAAAACAAGTCTTGTATTTGGTCAAATGAACGAACCACCTGGAGCTCGTATGAGAATAGCTCTTACTGGTCTTACTATGGCTGAATACTTTAGAGACAGAGAAAATCAAGACGTTCTTCTATTTATAGATAATATTTTCCGTTTTGTTCAAGCTGGTTCTGAGGTGTCTGCCCTTTTAGGTCGTATGCCTAGTGCCGTTGGTTATCAACCAACTCTTGCTACAGAAGTTGGTACATTACAAGAACGTATTACTTCTACTAAAACAGGTTCTATTACCTCTGTTCAAGCTGTATACGTTCCTGCCGATGACTTAACTGACCCTGCTCCTGCTACAACATTTGCTCACTTAGATGCAACAACTGTTTTATCAAGGGCTATCGTTGAACTTGGTATATATCCAGCTATTGACCCTCTTGAGTCTAATTCTCGTATATTAGACCCTACGATTGTTGGTCAAGAACATTATGAAGTAGCTAGAAGCGTTCAATCTATTCTACAAAGATACAAAGAGTTACAAGATATTATTTCTATACTTGGTATGGACGAACTTTCAGAAGAAGACAAACTTACTGTTAATAGAGCAAGAAAAATCCAACGCTTCCTTTCTCAACCTTTCTTCGTTGCTGAGAAATTTACAGGTTATGATGGTAAATATGTTCCTGTTTCTGAAACTGTTCGTGGCTTTAAAGAAATTCTTGAAGGTAAACACGATGATATTCCTGAAAGCTATTTCTTAAATGCTGGTCCTATTGAGGAAGTCGTAGCAAGAGCTAAGAAATAATTATTAGCGAAAGGAATGATTGCTAATATGGCAGAATCAAAAATACGTTTGCGTATAGTTACTCCTTCTAAGGAGCTTTATAACGATGACGCAACTATGGTTATTATGCGTGGTACAAATGGAGATCTTGGTGTTTTAAAAGGACATCAACCTCTTACAACTACTCTTGGCTATGGTCTTTTAAAGATTAAAAATGGTGAAGATGAACTTGTATCTACTCTTTTTGGTGGCTTTGTAGACGTTCAACCAGATATTATCACTATCCTTACAGACTCTGCTGAATGGATAGAAGATATAGACGTTAAAAGAGCTGAAGAAGCCAAAAGAAGAGCAGAACAAAGACTTAATAGCAAAGATGCTAACATAGACTTTTTAAGAGCAGAACTTGCTCTTAAACGTGCTAATTTAAGGCTTAATAGCAAAAAATATTAAAATTTAAAAAGTTGTAGAAATATTTTCTACAACTTTTTAAATTTTATATAAAATATATTATTAATCAATAAAATTTATAATTATTTTATGGGAGTAAAAATAATGAAACAAAATAAATATGATGATGAACAATTTTTTTTAAAATATAGTAAAATGAATCGTTCTCAAAATGGATTAGATGGTGCTGGAGAATGGGAAGAATTAAAAAAACTTTTACCTAATTTTAAAAATAAAAAAGTATTAGACTTAGGTTGTGGATATGGCTGGCACTGTAAATATATAGCTAATCAAGGGGCTAATCATATTATTGGTACAGATATATCTAAAAAAATGCTTAATGTTGCTAAAAGTAAAAATTTTGATGAAAAAATAGAATATAAACTATGTTCTATGGAAGATTTAGCATTTAATAAAAATTCTTTTGATATTATAATTAGTTCTTTGGCTTTTCATTATATAAAAGATTTTGAACCTTTAATAAAAAATATAAATGAATGGTTAGTAATAGGTGGATATCTTATATTTTCAGTAGAACACCCTGTTTTTACCTCTTATGGCTCACAAGACTGGATTTATGATGAACAAGGTAATATACTCTATTTTCCAGTAGACAATTATTATTATGAAGGAGAACGTAAAACTACATTTTTAAATGAACAAGTAATAAAATATCATAGAACTATTACTACATACTTAAATACACTATTAAAAAATAATTTTATAATAGAAAATGTAGTAGAGCCTAAACCACCAAAAAATATGCTTCATATTCAAGGTATGAAAGATGAAATGAGACGACCTATGATGCTTTTAGTAAAAGCCTATAAAAATCATTAATAATATATAAATATTCATTTATTTTTATATTTATAAATAAAACTGTTGATTTTTTATTTTTTTATAGTATAATTATAATGGATAATTTTTTTAATACTTTGTATTAAAAATCTAGCTATTAGTTTATTTTTCTACAATATTTTTGTAATTTTAAAAATGCTTACAATAATTTTATTTTACAAAATTACCATAGTATTAAAACAAAAGTAAGTTTATAATTTTTATTTGGAAAAATAAAGTCATAGCTTAATTATAATTAATAATTTTTTTAATAGGAGTGAAAAAAATGAAAAAATTTCTTTCTTTAGTTATTGCCACTACATTATCTTTGTCATTAGTAGCTTGTAGTAGCTCACAAAATACTAATGAATCTTCTAGTCAAAGTACTGTATCTTCTGAAAACACTACTGATGGAAGCAATGAATCAAATAATAATAGTGCTTTAGCTAAAATTAAAGAAAAAGGAGAGCTTATAATGGCTACATCTCCTGACTATCCTCCATATGAGTTTAAAATAATGGAAGATGGTAAAGAAAAAGTTGTAGGATTTGACATTTCTATTGCTGAAGAAATAGCCAAAGATATGGGGGTAGACCTTCGTGTATTAGAATTAGACTTTAATGGTCTTTTAGTATCATTAAATGCTAATAAAGCAGATATTGTTATGGCTGGAATGACACCTGATGAAGAGAGAGTTAAGGCAGTAGATTTTTCTGAAATATATTATCTTGCTGAACAAGGGATTATGGTATCTACTGATAATAAAGATAGCCTAAATACATTAGAAAGTTTAGCTGGCAAAAAAGTAGGTGTACAAAAAGGTTCTGTGCAAGAAAAAATAGCTACGGAACAACTACCAGATGCTAAAATTGTATCTTTAGTAAAGCTTCCAAATATTATTTTAGAACTTAAAGCTGGTAATATAGATGCTGCTATTGTTGAATTACCTGTTGCAGAAGGCTATGTTAAACAATATCCTGACCTTGCTATATCTGATGCTAAAGTTGCAGATGAAACTGGTGGCTCTGCTATTGCTATAAAAAAAGGTAATCAAGACATAGTTGAACAAGTTAATAGTACTATAAAAAGGTTACAAGATGAAGGACTTATTGACAAATATGTAGTCGAAGCTAATGAAATAGTAAATAATATGGTTCAATAAGTCAATTTTTTTGATACTTTGTATCAAAAAATAGCTATTTCTATCAGTTTTCAAGACAAAAATTTAAACAAAAACCCGTTCATAATTTTTATCTTGAAAACTAAAGTCATAACTTAATTGAAATAAAAAACACACATATATATAAATATATATGTATGTTTTTTTATGTACTATAATAATATAATATAGAAACAGTAGAAAGAAAAAATAATCTTAAATCAAGATATGAAGACAATCCGATATATAAAGAATTAATAATAAAAAATTATTAGTAAATAATAGGGGGCAATTGCCCCTTTATTTTTATGTTTATTTATTTTTATACATAAACCTACCCTTGTTTTTTCTAATTTTTTACTAATTAATAGTTAATTAATAATTAGTAATTTAATTTTATTCTATGTTTTTTCAAAAAATTATTAAATAATTTAATATTGTACAGTTATTTTTTATAAACATAAAATAATATATTTTTATTTATAATTTTATTTTTATTTTAAATAGCAAAGTTATTCTTAATTTTAAAAAATAATACTATACCTATTAAAGCTACAATTAATTCTGTACTTGGAAATACTAACCATACTCCTATAATTCCTCCTAAATTAGATAATATAAATGCTATTGGTATAATTAATATAAAGCCTCGTAGTATAGAAATTATATGTGCTGGTGTTGGATAAGATATAGATGTAAAATATACAGAAATTACAATATTAAATCCAGCAAACACACAAGCAAGAAAATAAATTTTTAATCCTGTTACTGCAATATTTTGTAAAATTTCATTCTGTTCATTATTGAATATTTGAACAATTATTTCTGCTCCAAAAAATATACATAAATAAATACAAACAGAAATTATAAAAACTGTAGTCATTGCATATTTTAAAGTATCGGATATATTTTTTTTATTTTTTGCTCCATAATTACTACTTAAAATAGGTTGTATTCCTTGTGCTATTCCTGTGTATATAGCTATGACAACTAAAGAAAGATTAGCTATAACACCATATGCTGCAACCCCAATGTTTCCAGCAATATTTAATATAATTGTATTAAATATAATCATAACAATTCCAGAAGACACCTCTGTAATCAAAGAAGGTAAACCACTTGAAAAAATTTCAAGTGATAACTTTCTTGAAAGTCTACATTTTTTAAAGTGAAATTGATTTTTCTTTTTTAATAAAAACGGTAAAAGTATTAAAATACTAACAACTGGTGCTAATCCTGTAGCAAATGCTGCTCCAAAAATCCCCATTCCTAACGGGAACATAAATACATAATCTAAAATAATATTAGATAAACTTCCACCAATCATAGCAGCCATTGATAGCTGTGGTGCACCATCATTTCTTATAAAACACAACAATAGATTATTATTCATAAACATAGGAGCAAACAATAAAATTACTTGTAAATAAGTTTTACCTATTTCAAAAACTGTATTATCTGCCCCTAAAAGTTCTATTAAAAATCCTGAGCCAAAAATACCAATCAATAAGAAAATACTTGCAATAAAAGCTGTCAATATAGTAGCATTTGTAAATGTTTCATTAGCTTTTTCTTTATTTCCTTGACTTTTAAAAATTGAATATTTTGTACTTGCTCCCATACCAATCATTAGTCCACTTCCATTAATAAAGCTATAAATAGGAATTGCAAGATTTAAAGCAGTTAATCCATTTGAGCCTAATGCTTTTGAAACAAAAAAAGTATCTGCCAAAATATAACAAGATAATCCAAGCATTCCTAATACATTAAGTGAAGAATATTTCATAAAATCTTTAAAACACGATTTTTCTTTCATATGATACTCCTCCTAAAAAATAAAGTTCTAACATTGAAACAACTAATTTTTTAGCTTATTGTTTTTTATTGACTAATTCAATTGCCTCTTTTCCACTTATATGTTCAATAGAAAGTTCAATCATACAAAGTGCATTATATTCATTTTCTATAGCCTTTTTACGATTATCTATGCTATCTTCTGGAGCATATTTTATTGCCAATTTTTCAATAGCCTTTCTTTTTTTATTTCTTGTTCTATAATCTTAATCTTTCCAAAAACAATAACACTTCTAAAATATGTTGTATATTCTTCTGGTACAATTTTATCTTGGTTTATAACACAAAAAGAAACTTTTTCATTTTTTTAATAGAATCTATTTTATGACCTGACTTTGCACTATGAAAATATATCTTATTATCTTCATATAAATAACTCATAGGTACAGCATATGGATAATTATTATCACCTTCTAATGTCAAAACACCCGACGTACCCTTATAAAGAATTTTTTCACATTCTTCTTTAGATAATAATTGTTTATGTCTTCTCATTTTTCTAAACATATAATTCTACTTTCAAGCCAAAAACGCCTTATTTATTTCAACAAAGGCCTACTGAAATAAATAAGACGTTACCCGGCGGTAAATAATATTTTTTTCTCATAATAACACAAGTAATGTAAAAAGTCAATATTTTATTTAATTATAAAAATTTTTATATGTTAAAGTGTCAAACATAGGTTACACTTAAAAGATTTTTTAACAAAGATAAGAATAAGTATAAAATAATACTATCTTATCTTTGTTTTTTATGATAATATAGTAAATTTATATATAATTAAAATACACCTAAATACTGTTCTACTACTTGATTAGGTGATTTAAACCCTAAACAAGTTTTTATATAATTGTTTGATTTAACTTGATATTTAGCTAATTGTTTTCTTCCATCTTCTAAATTAAACATTTTTAAGTACTTATAAAATCTCTCACTATCTTGTCTATGTTGGCGTTCCACCTTTCCATTATGTCTTGGTGTAGCTATTCTTGTTCTTGTATATTTTATGTCTAATTTTCTTAATATCATTTCAAA
>CALWOZ010000007.1 GCA_944383305.1 uncultured Clostridia bacterium
GTTTCCAAATTTACTATACCACAAAGGGAAATCTTTTTTTATATTTTTTTGTTACCTATGTATTATACCTCAACAAATTATATAAGAATTTTAAATAAAAAAGTGTTGACATATTAATTTTTTTGTGATATATTACATTAGTAAGTTAATTATATTTGCGGACATGGCGGAATGGCAGACGCGCTAGACTTAGAATCTAGTTCTTAGGAGTGTGGGTTCAAGTCCCACTGTCCGCATATTAAAAGTTCCTATTTTTAGGGACTTTTTTATTATTTCAATTAAGCTATGACTTTATTTTTTAGATAAAAATTATAAACTTACTTGTGTTTAAATTTTTATTAAAGAAAATAATAGTAATAGCTTGTGTGTTTATGTTTATTTTGATACAGAGTATCAAAAAAACTAATTGATACAAAGTATATATATAAATAAGAGTTGTGAATAGTTAAAACTAAATTAATTAAATATATATTAAATAAAGGTGTGAAAGAATTTTATAACTTTCCCACCTTCTTAAGTTTTTAGACATATTTAATAAAAAAGAGTATATATAAAAATATAATAAATAACTTTATTCATAAAAATTGACAAATATTTATTATGTAGATTTATAAAAGTATATATTAATAAATAGTTTATTTTTATTAACTATATTAGTTATTATGAAGTTAATAAAAAATTTGTTTTATAAGACAAAAAAATGTTGTCTTATATTATAAATATGGTATAATAAAATTGCTAAAGAAAGGAAGAGATAAAGTGAATAATAAATCAAAAGTTTTTTTTAATTTTGGACCATCTCATATTATTGTTTTTAGTTTTTTTATTGTAATAATTATAGGTACATTATTATTAAGTCTGCCTATAGCAAGTAAAAGTGGAGAAAGCGTAGGTATAATAAATGCAATGTTTACATCCACATCGGCAGTATGTGTTACTGGGCTTGTAGTTGTAAATACCTTTTATCACTGGACTTTATTTGGTAAAATAGTTATATTATTATTAATACAAATAGGCGGATTAGGCTTTATGAGTTTATATACAATAATATTAGTTGTATTAGGCAAAAAAATCACATTAAAAGGAAGAATATTAATACAAGAATCTTTTAATTTATCAACCTTTAAAGGAATGGTAACCTTTTTAAAAAAAATAATAATGGTAACATTTTCAATAGAAGGAATAGGAGCAATAATATTATCCTTAAGGTTTATACCAGAGTATGGATTTATAGGAGGAGTATTTAGAGGAGTGTTTCATTCCATATCAGCATTTTGTAATGCAGGATTTGACATATTAGGAGCAAATAGTCTAATGGATTATTCTACTGACTATGTTATAAATATAACAATAATGATATTGATTATATTAGGTGGATTAGGCTTTAGTGTATTAATAGACATAGGGAGATATATTAAATATAAAATACATAAAATGTTAAATAAAAAAGTTGATATATTTGTAATGACAGTACATTCTAAGCTAGCACTTACTATAACAGGTATATTACTTTTACTTGGTGCTCTATTAACATTTATTATAGAATATAAAAATCCAGAAACGTTGTTACCTCTTAGATTTGATCAAAAAATATTAGCATCAACTTTTCAATCGGTTACTTTAAGGACAGCTGGATTTGACGCAATAGGGCAAGCAGACTTAAATTATGGCTCAAAATTTTTAGCTATAATATTAATGGCAATAGGTGGCTCTCCGGGAGGAACTGCAGGTGGTATAAAAACTGTAACAATAGGAGCTTTAATACTAGCCGTTATATCAGTTATAAAAGGCAAAGATTGTATAACAGCTTTTAAGAAAACTATAAGTGTTTCTACAATACAAAAGGCACTTTCTGTTATTATGATGATGATGACTCTTATTTTTATTGCCACAATGATTTTAACAGTGACAGAAAAAGAAATAGTTTTAAAATATGAATTTATAGATATTTTATATGAAGTTGCCTCAGCTTTAGGTACAGTGGGATTAACCACAGGTATAACGCCTAGCCTGTCATTTATAGGCAAAGTGGTTATAATACTATGTATGTTTATAGGTAGACTTGGACCTATAACAATTGTATTAGGACTATCATTTAGAAAACTTAATAAGAAAAATGTTATACATTATCCAGAAGAAAAAATAATAGTAGGATAATATTAGGAGGATAAATATGGGAAGAAAACAATTTGCCGTTCTTGGCTTAGGAAGATTTGGACAAAGTTTAGTTAAAACATTAGCAGAAAACAACTGTGATGTTTTATGTTGTGATAAAGATATTGAAATAGTAAATGAAATGTCTAAATATGGATGTCATTCTATTCAAGCCGATGTTACAGACGTTCACGTTTTAGAGCAATTTGGTATAAACAACTTTGATGTAGTGGTAGTAGCTATTGGTGAAGATATGGAAGGAAGCATATTAGCTACTATGATGGCTAAAGAATTAGGTGCAAGCTTTGTAATAGCAAAGGCTAAAAATGATATACAAAAATCTATATTAGAAAAAGTAGGAGCAGATAGAGTTGTTTTACCAGAAAGAGATATGGGTATTAGAATAGCTAATACACTTATTACTACAAATGTTATAGATTATATAAATTTATCAGATAAGTTTGCAATAGTTGAAATAGAACCACTTAAAAATTGGATTAATAGTTCTATATTAGATAGTAACGTACGAGCTAAATATGGTTTAAACATAGTAGCTATAAAAAGACATAATGATATAATAGTATCTCCATTACCAAATGAGATAATACAAGAACACGACATATTAGTAGTAGTAGGGCGTAGTGATGTTATCCAAAAAATAAATAATTAATATTTTAGGTGAAAAATTTTGATTACAAGTGATAAAAATAAAATAATTAAAGACATATTAAAGTTAAAACAAAAAAAACAAAGAGATATAACAGGTAATTTTTATATAGAAGGAGAACGTATTATAGATGAAATACCTTCTAATATAGAAATAAAAAAATATATTTTTTCAGAAAAGTTTTATAAAGATTTAAATAATAAAGAAAAGTATAAAAAAATAGATAATATAATAGTATCAGATAGTGTATTTAAAAAAATTAGTGATACAATAAATCCACAGGGGATAATGGCTATTTGTAGTATGCCTAAAAATAATATAAATAGTATAAAAATAAAAGAAAACAAGGTTTTTGTAATATTAGATAGAATATGCGACCCAGGGAATATGGGTACTATTATAAGAACAGCAGAAGCACTTGGTATAGACTCAATATTTTTATCTAAAGGTTGTGTAGACTTATATAACCCAAAGGTAATAAGAGCAACTATGGGAGCTATTTTTCATATTCCTATTATTCAAGATTGTGATATATCATATTTAATAACACATTTAAAAAGCAACAATGTAAATATTGTATGTACACATTTAGATGGAGATAAAGCTCCATATAATATAGATTTTAAAAAATCTACTGCAATATTAATAGGTAATGAAGCAAATGGTGTTTTAGAGCAATATAAAAATGAAGCAGATGAACTAGTGAAAATACCTATGGTAGGTAAAGTAGAGTCTATGAATGCGTCAATATCATCTGCTATTATATTTTATGAAGTATTAAGCCAAAGATTAAAGAGGTGATATTTTTGCAAAGAATAGACTGGGATACATATTTTATTGAAATAGCAAAAGTAGTAGCCAAGAGAGCTTCGTGTTTTAGAAGACAAGTTGGTGCTGTTATAGTAAAAGACAATAGTATTATATCCACAGGATATAATGGTGCTCCTAAAGGAGTTTTAGACTGTTTTGAAAATAATGAATGTATGAGAAATACTAAAAATATACCTAGTGGTAAAAATTATGAAATTTGTATGTCTTTACACGCAGAAAATAACGCAATAACACAATGTGCATCTAATGGTGTTTCTTGTAAGGGCGGGACTATTTATATAACACATAGTCCTTGCTCTATGTGTTTAAAACAAATAATAAATGCTGGTATAAAACGAATTGTATCATTAGAAAAGTATCCAGATGAACTTAGCGATAGACTTATAAAAATGGCAAATATAGAGTTTGTATTATTTGAATATAAGGAGTAAATTATGAATAAAATAACAACAACTATTTTTGAAAGAGCGTATCAGTCATATTTATGTGGTGGAGATGTATATACATACAGATTTGAATCAAAATCTCCATTGATGATGAAAAAATATACAGATGCAATAAAATATTTAGAAGATAATGAGTTAGTTATTGTAAAATTTATGTCTGAAGATAAAGTTAGATTAACTCTTACAAATAAAGGAATAGAATATGCCAACTCAATGTCAGTATAGAATAAAATATTTATCTATGATTTTATTTTTAAGATGCACTCTTTGATTGTTTAGAAAGGGATAAAAAATGAAGTATATAGAAGAAAATGAAAAAATAGTTATGACAGAGTTTGAAAGTTTTAATATAAAAGAAATATTAGAATGTGGTCAATGTTTTAGATTTGAAAAAATAGACGAAATGCACTATATAATAGTAGCTAATAATAAAGTGTTAAACATAAAACAAGATAGTGAAAAGGTAGAGTTTTATCCTTGTAATAAAAATGAATTTGAAAATATATGGATAAATTATTTTGATTTAGAAACTGATTATAACAAAATAAAAAAACAGTTAGAAGACGACCCAATTGTAAAAACAGCAATAGAATATGCAAGTGGTATCCGTATTTTAAATCAAGAGCCATTTGAGTGTTTAATATCTTTTATTATATCTCAAAATAACCGTATACCTATGATAAAGCAAGTTATAAAAAATATATCAGAAAAATATGGAGTAAAAGAAGGAGAATATTATCTTTTCCCTACATTAAATCAACTTAAAAAAGCTACACCAGAAGAACTTAAATTATGTAAAACAGGATTTAGAGATAAATATATATTAGATGCTATACAAAATATTGAAAATAACACAATAAATTTAGAACAACTATATAATATGACAGCCGAAGAAGCCAAAAACCAACTTTTAAAAATAAAAGGGGTTGGAACTAAAGTGGCAGATTGTGTATTATTATTTTCATTAAAGAAAAATGAAGTGTTTCCAACAGATGTGTGGGTAAAACGTGTTATGGAACATTTTTATTTTGATGAAAAAGATACTAATATAAAAGAAATACATAATTTCGCTAAAGAAAAATGGGGAGATTTAGCCGGATATGCTCAACAATATCTTTTTTATTATGCTAGAAGTGAAAAGATTGGAACTAAATAAATAGTATATAAAAATGTAAGAAAATTAAAGAAAAATTAAGTATATGTTATATAAATGGTCAAAAATAGGCTAAAATACTTAAATATGACTATTGCATAAACATATATATTAAATTACTATATACCTATGGTTAGCACTCTTTTAAGATGAGTGCTAATAAGACGTAATAACTAAAATTTAATGTATATAGCATAAATTACCTTATTTTAAACATATAAATATGCTACATACATAAATAAATATTTGGAGGTAATAAAATGAACATTAAACCATTAGCAGATAGAGTTGTATTAAAACATTTAGAGGCAGAAGAAAAAACAAAAGGCGGAATTATATTAACAGCCGGAGCTAAAGAAAAGCCTCAAGAAGCTGAAATATTAGCAGTAGGTCCTGGAGCTATTGTAGACGGAAAGACTGTTCCTATGCAAGTTAAAGTGGGAGATAAAGTTATTTATTCTAAATACTCTGGAACAGAGGTTAAACTTGATGGTGAAGAATACGTTATTGTAAAAGAAAGTGATATTTTAGCTATTGTTGAATAGATTTTAACTGTTTTATTTTTAAATAAAGATATATAGTAATTAATAATAAAAACTTTTTAGGAGGATATAAAAATGGCAAAAGATATTAAATATGGTGTTGATGCTAGAAAAGCTTTAGAAGCAGGTGTTAATAAACTTGCAGATACTGTTAAAGTTACTCTCGGACCAAAAGGGAGAAATGTAGTTTTAGATAAAAAATTTGGAACACCTTTAATTACTAATGATGGTGTTACTATAGCTAAAGAAATAGAACTTGAAGATGTTTTTGAAAATATGGGAGCACAACTTGTTAAAGAAGTTGCTACAAAAACAAATGATGTAGCAGGTGATGGTACTACAACAGCGACTGTTTTAGCTCAAGCTATGATACAAGAAGGGCTTAAAAATATTGCTGCTGGTGCAAATCCTATTATTTTAAGAAAAGGTATGGCTAAAGCTACTGAAAAAGCAGTAGAGATAATTAAAGAAATGAGCCAAAAAGTAGATGGTAAAAATCATATAGCAAAAGTAGCATCTATATCAGCAGCAGACGAAGAAGTAGGAGCTATGATAGCAGACGCTATGGAAAAAGTATCTAATGATGGTGTCATTACAGTAGAAGAAAGTAAAACTATGCATACAGAACTTGACCTTGTAGAAGGTATGCAATTTGATAGAGGATATTTATCAGCATATATGGCAACAGATATGGATAAAATGGTAGCCGAACTTGAAGACCCATATATTTTAATAACAGATAAAAAAATATCTAATATTCAAGAAGTTTTACCTATATTAGAAGAAATTGTTCAAACAGGAGCAAGACTTTTAATTATTGCAGAAGATGTAGAAGGTGAAGCTTTAACTACTCTTATCGTTAATAAATTAAGAGGTACATTTAATTGTGTAGCTGTTAAAGCTCCAGGCTTTGGTGATAGAAGAAAAGCTATGCTTGAAGACATTGCTATCTTAACAGGTGGTACAGTTATATCAGATGAACTTGGACTTGACCTTAAAGAAACAACTATGGATATGCTTGGACGTGCAAAAACAGTTAAAGTAGACAAAGAAAATACTATAATTGTTGATGGTGCTGGCGATAAAAACTTAATATCTAGTAGAGTTAATCAACTTAAAGAACAAATAGAAGATACAACCTCAGAATTTGATAAAGAAAAATTACAAGAAAGATTAGCAAAACTTGCAGGTGGTGTTGCAGTTATTAAAGTCGGAGCAGCAACAGAAATGGAACTTAAAGAGAAAAAATTAAGAATGGAAGATGCTCTTGCAGCTACTCGTGCAGCAGTAGAAGAAGGTATTATAAGTGGTGGTGGTTCTGCTTATATCCATTGCATACCAGAAGTATCTAAAATTGTTGAAAATTTATCAGGAGATGAAAAAACAGGTGCAAATATTATCCTTAAAGCTTTAGAAGCTCCTCTCCGTCAAATAGTTAATAATGCAGGTCTTGAAGGTTCAGTTATAGTTAGCCAAGTTAAAGATAAAGAAGTTAATTATGGATTTAATGCCCTAACAGGTGAATTTGTAAATATGATAGATGCAGGTATATTAGACCCAGCTAAAGTTACAAAAAGTGCATTATTAAATGCTAATAGCGTTGCATCTACTGTTTTAACAACAGAAGCAGTAGTAGCAGATATTACTAAAGAAGAGCCTATGATGCCAGGTGGCAACCCAATGGGTATGATGTAGACTAATTATATAAATATAAATAAAAAAATAAACAAAAAAGGTATAGTTATTAACTATACCTTTTTTATATGTTGTTTTTATATGCTGTTTTTATTGGTTGTGATAAAAATTTGTTAGTTATTAAAATTTTAGATTATTAATTTTATCTTTATTTTATATAATTTTTAATACTATTAAAAACAGTAAAACAAATTAGATTAAAAATTTTAATATTTAATACAGAAATACTAGTGGAAATAAAATATATTATTAATACTAAATTACTCTAAATAATCTCTAAGCTTTTTACTTCTACTAGGGTGTCTAAGTTTTCTTAAAGCTTTTGCCTCTATTTGTCTTATTCGTTCTCTTGTAACATTAAACTCTTTACCAACTTCTTCAAGAGTTCTAGCTCTTCCATCATCAAGACCAAATCGTAATCTTAAAACTTTTTCTTCACGGTCTGTAAGTGTATCTAAAACTTCTATAAGTTGTTCTTTTAAAAGAGTGAATGCAGCTGCATCAGAAGGAGCAGGAATATCCTCATCTGGAATAAAATCTCCAAGATGGCTATCTTCTTCCTCACCAATAGGAGTTTCTAAAGATACAGGTTCTTGAGCAATTTTTCTTATTTCTCTAACTTTTTCAATAGGCATATCCATTTCTTTAGATAGTTCTTCGTCAGAAGGTTCTCTTCCTAGTTCTTGTAAAAGTTGTCTAGATACACGGATAAGTTTGTTAATAGTTTCTACCATATGAACAGGTATTCTTATAGTTCTAGCTTGGTCAGCAATGGCTCTTGTTATAGCTTGTCTTATCCACCAAGTAGCATAGGTACTAAACTTAAATCCTTTTTTATAGTCAAATTTTTCTACGGCTTTAATAAGGCCTAAGTTACCTTCTTGTATAAGGTCTAAAAATAGCATACCTCTGCCCACATATCTTTTAGCTATGCTAACAACTAATCTAAGGTTAGCTTCTGCTAAACGTTTTTTAGCTAATTCGTCCCCTTCAGACATTTTTCTAGCAAGTTCCATTTCTTCATCAGCACTAAGTAAGTCAACTTTACCAATTTCTTTTAAGTACATTCTAACGTGGTCATCTATGTTTATGCTAGTGTCGGATAAGGTTAAATCAATGTCTTTTTCTAAGTTTTCTAAAGATTCTAAAGAATCTAAGTTTTCTATGTCGTCTAAATTATCAATAACGTCATCTTTATTGTCTTCCATTAATTCAATATCAATGACTTCAATATTTTGGAGTTCTAAATATTCGTATATTTTGTCTAAATGTTCGGCTTCTAAATCCATATCAGATAAGATTTTCATCATATCTTTATATTTTATAACGCCTTTTTTCTTTTTACCTAAAGAAACTAGTTCTTTTATCTTGTTAGTAAACAAGGTTTCATCTATAGTTTTCAATATTTTTACTTCCTTTCAAAATTAAATATTAATATATATTTTATCAAATGATTTTTTTTCATTTAAGGCTTGTTGTATTTTTTCAAAATTTTTATCTTCAGTTATTATTTTATCAAAATAAGCTTTTTTTATAATTTTTAGTTGGTCATTTATAATTTTTTCTAATTTATCATTATTAGAAAAGTCTAATTTTAGCATAAAAACTTTAGATATTTGTTTTTGTTCTTCGGGTGTCTGAAATTTTAAAACTATCTCAGCAGGATAAATAACTTTATTATTTTCATTGTATTCAAAAATAATTTTTGCAAGTCTAACATATAAATCGTCTAAAAAGTCTTCAGGTTTAATATAGTTTTTTAGCTTATTATATATATTAATATTAGTAGATAATATATATAATATACTTTGTCTTGCTTCTTCTAGTTTATTATTTTGTATAATTTGTTTAGGTTTTTTATTTACCAATTTTTGTGTATCATTATTATTAGATAAAATAAGTTTAATTTCTTGAGATATAGCTTCTTCAGAAATTTTAGTTATATAACTTGCTTCTTTAATAAACACATCTCTTTCTACTGGACTTGAAAGAGATGAGATTATTTTAGATACTTGCTTAGTAAATTCAACTTTTTGTATAGGATCGTTTATATTGTATTCTTGCATTTTTTGTTTAATTTGAAAAGATATGTAGCTTTTTGCATTATTAAGAAGTTCTATAAAACTTTTTGTACCAAATTTAGCAATATATTCATCAGGGTCTTTAGCGTTTTCTACTTGAGCAACTCTAACATATATACCATTATTGGTTAATATAGGTATTGCTCTAAGAGTGGCTTTAATACCAGCATCATCACTATCAAATAATATAATAACTTTATTAGCATATTTTTTTAATAATTTTATATGATTTTCGTTAAAAGCAGTACCTAAAGCAGCAACTACATTGGTTATACCAGCTTGATAAAGGGCTATTACGTCCATATAGCCTTCTACTAATATGAACTCTTTATTTTTACTATTTTTTGCAATATTTATACTATATAAGTTATAACTTTTGTTAAATATAGGTGTGTCAGGAGAATTTAGGTATTTAGCAGTATTTTTATTATCAGTTAAATCTCTACCACCAAATGCAATAACTCTCCCTTGAACATCTATTATAGGGAACATAAGCCTACCAAAAAATCTATCAAAAAATGTATTGTTTTTGGTTTTAAACACAAGTCCACTTTCAAGAATAATATCATCGTTATAACCTTTTTCTTTTAAGAAGGTATATATATCATCTTTTTTAAATAAAGAATAACCAAGACCAAACTTTATTCTGGCATTAGGCTTTATTCCACGTTTATCTAAATAGTCATTGGCTATTTTAGCTTGTGGGTTAGATAAATTTTGATAAAACTTTTTAGCTACTAATTTGTGTATTTCATATAAAATTTGTTTTGTTTCTAAAACTTTATTATCAAAATTTCCGTTAGGCTCTGGTAAAGGATAGTTTATTCTATCTGCTAGATATTTTATAGTATCTAAAAAGTCGTAGTTTTCTATATCCATAATGAAGTTATAAACTGTACCAGAGGCACCACAACCAAAACAATGATAAAGTTGTTTATCAGGGCTAACAGAAAAAGAAGGAGTATTTTCTTTATGAAAAGGGCATAAACCAATATAAGAGTTTCCACGTTGTTTTAATGGGGTATAGCTATTTATAATTTCTACAAGGTCATTACCAAACCTAATATCTTCTATAATATCATCAGAGTATCTCATAAAATATACTGTCTCCATTTATTTTAATAACATTATATTCTTTATATACTTATTCGACAATGTTTTTAAAAATCCTTTTTATATAAGTAAATAAAGATAAAAATTATAAATAGTAATTTATTACATATTTATTTGTTCATATATTTTTATAGCATATCTATCAGTCATACCAGCAATATAATCACAAATAGCACGTTCTTTAGTTTCTCCAGTTTTGCATATATTAGCAAACTCTAAAGATACTTTATCAAAATGTTTATAATAATACTCATATATTTCATTTATCATAAACTTAAAGTTTTTTCTTTCTTCGGCTAAAATACCAGTATTATAAACATTTTCAAATAAAAATTTTCTTAATTTATACATACAAGCTTTGATTTCTTTAGTCATAATGATATTATTTTTATCAATACTATTTTTTATTATATCCCGTATTAAAAAATTTATTATATCTCGAGGTGTTTCACCTAATATATCAAGACATTCTCTAGGTAAATCTTCTTTTTTTAATATGCCAGCTCTTATAGCATCATCTATATCGTGATTTATATAGGCTATTTTATCAGAGATTTGAACTATTTTACCCTCTAGTGTAGAAGGCTTACATTTGCCTCTATGGTTTAATATACCATCTAGCACTTCTTTAGTTAAATTTAATCCTTTACCATTTTTTTCTATTTTTTGGACTACTCTAACACTTTGTTCATTGTGATGAAATCCATTTTCTATAATTTCATTTAAAACATCTTCTCCTAAATGTCCAAAAGGAGTGTGACCTAAGTCGTGACCTAAAGCGATAGCTTCTGTAAGGTCTTCGTTTAAAAATAAAGCGCTGGCAATTGTTCGTGCAATTTGTGATACTTCTAAGGTATGAGTTATTCTAGTTCTAAAATGGTCACCCTCTGGAGATATAAAAACTTGCGTCTTATGCTTTAACCTTCTAAATGCCTTGCTATGTATTATTCTATCTCTATCCCTTTGAAAGCAGGTTCTAATATCACATTCTTCTTCGTTTTTATATCTTCCAAGGCTATTTTTACTCTTTGTTGCAAATTTACTTAAAATTTGTTCTTCTATTTGTTCTTTTTTTAACCTTATGCTCATAAAAACACCTCCTAAATGATATTCTATATAATAATATATACGTAAAAAATCATTTTAATTTATCAAATGTTCTATTAAAATTTTAAATCCAATAAAAATAAGTATAATACCACCTATTCTCTCAGCATTTTTTGATAATAAATTACCTATTTTTTTGCCAATTAATATTCCTAAAAATGAAAATATAAATGCTACAACACCGATTATTAAAGAAGATTGTAGTATATTTACATTTATAAGAGAAAAGCTAACACCAACTGCTAATGCGTCTATACTTGTAGCAATGGCTAAAACTATTAAATTTTTTATAGATAATATTTCTTCATCAGTAGAGATATTATTTTCATTGTCATTTTTAAAGGTTTCTATTATCATTTTTATACCAATGGCATTTAGAAGTATAAATGCTATCCAGTGGTCAAATTTTTGTATTTGTTCTCCTAATAAACTAGTTAAATAATATCCTAACATTGGCATAATAAATTGAAAACCACCAAAAAATATACCAAATTTTATAGCATAATTTATTTTAATTTTTTTTAAAACTATCCCATTAGATATTGAAACAGCAAAAGCGTCCATAGCTAAACTTATAGATATAAATATTATTTCTAAAATACTCATTATTTTCTCCTTATAATTTATTATTTATTAAATTTGTAATATTTATAAATTTATCTAAAATTTTATTGAAAACTATATTTATAGATGGTATTATAATAATTATTATTTAAATGAGGTAAATATTATGGAAGAATTTAAAAATATAAATAATTATTTTTCTTTTATACCATTATACAATTTTTTTATAGAAAAATATATGATAAAAGCTAATCCAAGTTTTGTCATAGTATATATATATATATTAAAAATGTTTATTAATAATGAGGATATTTATTTAGATAATGTGTCTAATAAATTAAATATGTTAGCCTCAGATGTTATAAAAGCTTTAGATTACTGGCAGTATGAGAAAATTATATCATATAAACAAGTAGAAAATAAAGTAGAAATAACATTTTTTTCTAAAAAACAAGAAAATATTAATAAAATATCAAATAATATAAATAATAAAGAAGATAAGGTAACTATTTATAGCCAAAAAGAAGAAATTCAACAGCTTTTTAGATTAGCAGAAAAAAAACTTGCAAAAACTCTTTCATACCAAGATAGGCAGACTTTAATAACCTTATATGAAGATTATGGTATGTCTATGGAGATTTTAGCAGTGTTACTTACTTATTGTATAGAAAATGGAAAAATTAATTTTAGATATATAGAAAAAGTTGGAATAGACTGGTGTGAAAATAATATAGATTCTTTAGAAAAGGTAGAGGCTTATTTAAAAGTTACTAATGATGATTATAGAGCTATAATGAGTGTGTTTGGTATAAGAAATAGAGAACCAAATAAAATAGAGGAAGATTTTATGAAAAAGTGGATTTTAGAATATAAAATGCCTATATCAATTATACAAGAAGCCTGTATAAGAGCAGCATCAAAAACAGGACAAGTTAACAAAGCTACTTTTTCTTATGCAAATAAAATTATTGAAGATTGGAAAAATAACAATGTTAAAACTTTAGATGATATTAAAAAATTAGATAACCAATTTGAAAACTCTAAAAAAGCTAAAGAAGATGAAGTAAAAAAACGTGTAAATGTAGAAAAAACTTATAAAAATAATACAAACTATTATAATAAAAATAAATTTGTAAATTATAGTCAAAAAGAACCAGACTATGAATTACTTAGAAAATTGGAAATTATGGCCTTAAAAGAAGGGATAGATGATAATGATTAGTCCAAATATATATAAAGAAATTCTTAAAGAATATGAAGAATTATCAGATAATGCTAAAAAAAAGCTTGAGATAAAAAAAGAGTTATGTTATAAAAAATGTCCTCGAATAAGAGAAATAGATAATGAACTTAATATGACTGGTATAAAAATATCAAAGGCTATTATATACGCAAATAAAGAAGATAAAAATAAATATATAGAAGACATAAAAAATTTAACTGAAAAATTAAAAAAAGAAAAAGAAATCCTTATGACAGAAAATGGTTTTTCTAAATATTATTTTGATGAAGTTTATAATTGTAACAAGTGTAAAGATACTGGATTTGTAAATAATGAAAAATGTGACTGTTTTAAACAAAAAATGATTAATAAAGCCTATGATATGTCTAATATATCAGAAATAATAAAAACAGAAAACTTTTCTAAATTTAGCTTAGATTATTATTCTAAACAAAAAGACCCTAAAAATCATATGTCACCATATGAAAATATGAAACTTATAATGAGAAAATGTAGCTTATTTATTGAAGAATTTGATGAGAAATTTAAAAATATGGTTTTTTCTGGTGATACAGGACTTGGTAAGACTTTTTTATGTAGGTGTATAGCAAAAGAACTTTTGGATAGAGGCAAAACTGTTTTATATGTTACAGCTTTTAATCTTTTTAATATGTTTGAAAAAGAAAAATTTAATAAAGATAATGAAGAAGTAGATAGAGAAATTTTAAACTTAACTAAAAATGCAGACTTATTAATAATAGACGACTTAGGTACAGAGTTTATTACCTCTCTTTCAACAGCAGAGTTTTTTGACATTATAAATAGTAGAATATTAGCTAAAAAATCTACTATAATATCCACTAACTTAGGTACAGATGAACTTATGACTCAATATTCTGGAAGAATTGTATCTAGATTATATGGAGAATATGATATGTTGAAATTTTTTGGAGACGACATAAGATTAACAAAAAAATTTAAAAATTAGGTATAAAAATTAGTCTAAAATACAATTATATAGTTTAGAATTATATTTTTTTAAGGAGAATAAATTGGAAAAATTATTATATATAGCATTAGCTCCAATAGTTATAATTTTATTAACTATATATATTAAAGACAAATATGAAAAAGAACCTGTTAAGCTAGCTTTGACAGGTACATTATATGGAATAATAATATCTATACCAATAACTTTTACAGAAAAATATATTACAAACTTTGCACCTAATCAAAATTCCGTATATTATCCATTTTTTATATCATTTATAGTAGCATCATTTGTAGAAGAAACATATAAGTATATTATATTAAAATTTTTAATATGGAAAAACAATAATTATAATGAACCATTTGATGGTATTTTATATGCAGTTTATATATCACTTGGATTTGCAATGATTGAAAATATATTATATGTTTTTAATCCTATTATAGGTGGGTTATATACTGCAATAGCTAGAGCAATTTTTTCTATACCAGCTCACGCTATCTTTGGTGTATATATGGGATATTATTTATCAAAAGAAAAATTTTTAAAAAAAATAAAAATATTTTCTATATTAGTACCTATATTTATACACGGTATATATGATTTATTACTATTTACTAAAATTAAATATAGTAATATATTTTTTATAATGTTTTTTGTTTATATAACTATTATAAGCCTTAAAAGAATTAACAAGTATATAAAAATTTCACCTTTTAAAAAAGTTAATATAAAAAATAAATAAATTATTTTTAAAATTATTAAAATTTTTATTGAAAAATCATTTTAAAAGGAGTATACTCTTAATAAGAGCTTAAAGGTTCTTTAACTAATATTTAAAATTGGCATAGAACCATAATAATTAAAATTTTATATAAACAAACCTATTTTGTATAAAATTAGTTTAGCTTATGCTACCAATGCTATAACATCGGAGGAATTAATTGTGATAGAAGCTGTTAGTTGCGGAGGTGTTGTAATTCATCGTGGAAAAGTCTTATTGCTTTATAAAAATCAAAATGGGCGATATATGGGTTGGGTTATGCCAAAAGGCACTGTTGAAGAAGGTGAAACCTTTAAACAAACTGCCCTAAGAGAAGTTAAAGAAGAAACAGGTGCTTCTGCTAAAATTATTAAATATATTGGCAAAACAGTATATACTTTTAAAGGTAATTCAGATATTGTTAATAAAACAGTGCATTGGTATCTTATGACGACAGATTCTTTTTATTGTAAACCTCAAGCAGAAGAATTTTTTGTAGACGCTGGATACTACAAACAGCACGAAGCCTATTATTTACTTAAATTTAATGATGAAAGGCAAATTATGAAGCGTGCATATGAAGAATATGTATTTTATAAAAAAAGGCTTTTTACAAAGAAACAATTTTTTTGATACTTTGTATCAAACAGTTTTTTTGATACTTTGTATCAAAATAAACAAGCTATTTCTATTATTTTTCTTCAACATTTTACAAAGTATTGCAAAAGAATTAAAACAAAAACCCGTTTATAATTTTTATTTTGAAAAATAAAGTCATAGCCTAATTGAAATTAATAAAAATCTATCTAGATAAGGAGGATTTAGTTATGAAACCAGAAGTTTCAATCCAAGATTTAAAAAGAGAACTAGAAAAGTTTTCAAAAAGAATAAATAATAAAACTGTGCTATTTGTTATAGTAGGTTTTGTTATAGCTTTAATAAGTATTTTATTTTTAATTATAAAAATTAAAAATAAAATAGAGTTATTATCTGAAGATGAGGATTTTTATTATGATGATGATGATTTCTACGAAGATTACCATGCTTTAGATTATGAAGATGACGAAGAATAATTTTTTGTATATTTTCAAATAAATAAAAATAGTATACTATTTAATAGTATACTATTTTTATATTATTACTAAAGGTTCTTTAAATTCTTGTTTAATTTTTTTATCTAAAAATAAATAGTATATATCAGTAGATATTATTTCTTTGTTTAAATAATATAGTGCTTTATTATCTAAAATATTTTTAGAATTTTTTAAATTTGTAATTACAGGAACTTTAGCGTTATTTATTAAGTCTTTTAATACATTAGATGATGACTTTTTAAATCCTAAAACTCTTATATAAGGGTTTAAGTTTTGTTTTAAATAATTTTGGTCATTTTTAGTTATATTTAAAATAATATGTAATATAGCACGTTGAAGTTTAGTATAAGTATATCTTTTAGATTTTATATTATTTATTAACTCAGTTATACACTTACTATCTATGTGTTTAATTATTTTATTTTCTAAACCTTCTGTTATGTCGGCTATTTCTTTAATATTTTCTATATTAGAAGTTTTTAAGATATATTTTAAAATATTAGTATAGTTATTTATGGTTGGTATATTATATGGTAAAATATTTTCTATTAAATTAAAGCAATTTTTAGGAATAACATTTTTTAAACTATTAATGTTATTGTTAAAAAATGCTTGTCTTATAGCAGTTGCAGATGCTATATTTCCATTTATATTATGCGAATGAAAATTAGCTTTTTCTCGTTTTATTGTTTTTGCTATAATATTGCTATTTAAGGTGTTTATAGCTTTTAAGTATTCAATAGATAAAATATTATTTGGTTCGTTTAAAAAATCAAGTGGTTTATTTAATGTAGATTTTAAGGCGTTAAATCTTGCTTTAGGAAAAGACATACCTTTGTTTAAAAAATTATTAAGGTGTTCTTTAAATATTTGTGGTTCATTAGATAAAATATTAGCTATATCTAAAAAGTTTGTCAAATCTCCTTCTTCGCTTCCAAAGCATATGTTTGTTACTATACCTGTTTTGTCTAAAATATCAACAGATCCTAATGCAAATAGTTCGGCAGAGGCAGTAGCAAATGTTATAGGAAGTTCTAAAACAATGTCAGCTCCATTTAATAAAGCCATTTTAGTTCTTAAATATTTATCAAAAATAGTTGGTTCTCCTCGTTGAGAAAAGTTGCCACTCATAACAACAATACAGTATTTACTATTTGTTTTTATTTTAGATTTTTCAATATGTAATTTATGTCCATTATGAAATGGATTATATTCTGTTATAATTCCTAACACATTTTCACAACCTTTAAATATATTTATTTTATATTATAGTACAAGTTAAAATAAAAATAAATAAAAAAATAAATAAATAAATTATATTAATTTACTAAACAATATAAAAATCAATGATATTAATTATAAATTGTTTTATAAATATTTAATATAAAATTGTTAAAATGTACAAAAAATACTATATATTCCATATTATATTGAAAAAATATCCTATATATGCTACTATATTTATTGTCGTATAAATATGAAAGGAATATTTTATTTATGGAAATAAATATAAAAAAAAGAGATGGAAGCTTTGAAAAACTAATGGTTGATAAGACAAAAAAGGTTGTTGCCTTTGCTTGTCAAAATATAGAGGGTTGCTCTCCAGAAGAGTTGGAACTAGATGCTAAATTACAATTTAGAGATGGTATGACTACAAAAGAAATACAAAAAACTCTTATACAAACAGCTATTGAAAAAGTTATATACACAGAAGATGATGGATATGGAAATTTAGTAAAAAAAATAAATATAAATTGGCAATATGTAGCATCTAGACTATTAATATATGATTTATATAAAGAAGCTGCTATAAATAGAAATTATACTCACTTTGGATATGGAGATTTTTTAACTTTAGTAAAAATTCTTGTTGATAAAAACTTATACGGATCTTATATATTAGAAAACTATACAGAAGATGAAATAAAAGAACTTGGAAATTATATAAAAGAAGATAGAGATAACTTATTTAATTATGATGGTTTAAATCTTTTAGTTAAAAGATATTTAGTAAAAGGATTGGAAGGAGAGATTTTAGAGTTACCACAAGAGAGATTTTTAATTATAGCTATGCATATAGCTATACCAGAAAAGGAAAATAAAATATATTATGCTAAAAAGTTTTATGATATTATGAGTACATTAAAAATGACCGTAGCTACACCTACTCTTGCAAATGCAGGTACTCCATTTTATCAACTTAGTAGCTGCTTTATATCTACTGTTGGTGACAACTTATGGTCTATATATGACGTAAATCAAAAGTTTGCACAAGTTTCTAAACACGGTGGAGCTTTAGGTATATATATGGGTAAAGTTCGTGCATTAAATAGTGACATTAGAGGAAACAAAAACTCATCTGGAGGAGTAATACCGTGGATAAGGCTTTATAATGATACAGCTATTGCAGTAGACCAGCTAGGCAGAAGAAAAGGAAGTGCATCTATTACCTTAGATATATGGCATAAAGATTTATATGATTTTTTAGACTTAAAGACAAATAATGGTGATGACAGAAGAAAAGCACACGATATATTCCCAGCACTTAGTATTCCTAATTTATTTATGGAAAGATTGGAAAAACGAGAAAATTGGTCTTTGTTTGACCCATATCAAGTATATAAAGAAATGGGATATTATTTAGAAGACTTTTTTGATGATGAAGATAATTTAGAGTTTACAAAAAGATATATTGAATGTGAAAATAATCCTAAAATAGATAAAATAATAACTCCTTGTCTTGATATAATGAAAAAAATATTAAAAAGTGCAGTAGAAACAGGAACACCTTTTATATTTTTTAGAGATACTGTAAATAGAGCAAATCCTAATAAACATAAGGGAATTATATATGCGTCTAATCTTTGTCACGAAATAGCTCAAAATACTAGCGAAAGCATTTTAATAGAAGAAACAGAAAGTGATAATATTGTCACAACAAAAGTTCAGTCAGGGGATATGGTTACTTGTAACCTAAATTCTATAAACTTAGGCAAAGTTACAAAAGAAGAACTTAAAGAGTGTATCCCTCTTCAAATAAGAATGTTAGATAACGTAATTACACTTAACAAACTGCCTGTATTAGACGCTAAAGTAACAAGCGATAAATATAGAGCAATTGGACTAGGAACTAGTGGATATCATCATTATTTAGTAAATAATAAGATAGCTTGGGAAAGTGAAGAACACCTTAAAGAAGCTGATGAATTATATGAAGAAATTGCATACAATGCTATAAAAGCATCTATGGAACTTGCAAAAGAAAAAGGAGCATACAATGCTTTTGAGGGGTCAGAATGGCAAAGTGGTGAATATTTTGATAGAAGAAATTATACAACAGATAGATGGAAAAGGTTAAAAGAAGACATAAAAAAATATGGTATAAGAAATGGGTATATTATGGCAATAGCACCTACAGGAAGTACATCTAATATAGCTAATACAACAGCTGGAATAGACCCTATTTTTAAAAAGTTCTTTGTGGAAGAAAAAAAGGGAATGTATACACCAAAAACTGCTCCTAACTTATGTGATGAAAACTTTTGGCTATATAAAGAAGCTCACTATATAAAACAAGATTGGAGCATAAAAGCTTGTGCCATTAGACAAAGGCATATAGACCAAGCTCAGTCTTTTAATTTATATATAACACCAGAACTTAATGCTAAAGATATTTTTGATATGTATATAAATTGTTGGAAAATGGGTATAAAAACAATTTATTATATAAGAAATCAATCTTTAGAAATGGATGAATGTACTAGCTGTTCAAGCTGATTATGGAGGATATATTATGATAAAGAAAAAAATATTTAACGCAGAAGGTGAAAGAGGTACATTAAGTATAATAAATGGAAATACTACAAATCTTAGAGAATGGAACAGAATAAAATACAATTGGGCAACTAATATGTATAGAACTATGCTTAATAACTTTTGGATACCAGAAGAAATAGCATTAAATGAAGATGTAAAACAGTTTCCATATCTTACAGATGGAGAGAGAAATGCTTTTGATAAAATAATATCATTTTTAAACTTTTTAGACTCTATTCAAAGTGAAAACTTACCTAATTTATCTAGGTATATAACAGCGTCTGAGGTTTCATCTTTGTTAAATATACAGGCTTTTCAAGAAGAAATACACGCTCAAAGCTATTCTTATATATTAGACACAGTTACAAATCCTATAACTAGAGATAAAATATATGATATATGGAGAGAAGATGAACATTTATTAAATAGAAATAAATTTATAGCTAGTATATATGAAGATTTTAATCAAAATCCGTCACAAGAAAACCTTATAAAAGCTATTATGGCAAATTATATATTAGAGGGGATATATTTTTATTCAGGATTTAGCTTTTTTTATACACTTGCTAGACAAGGCAAGATGACAGCTACAAGTACTATTTTTAAATATATAAATAGAGATGAAATAACTCATCTTGTTCTCTTTCAAAATATAATAAAAGAAATAAAAAATGAAAATCCTAATATATTTAATAATGAACTAGAAGAAGAACTTAGAAATATGATGAAAATAGGTGTCCAGCACGAGATAGCTTGGGGTCAATATGTAACTAATAATCAAATATTAGGATTAAATGATGATTTAATAGACAAATATATAAAATATTTATCTAATTTAAGATTAAAGGCAATAGGACTAGAACCATTGTATCCAGAAATAAGTCAAAATCCTATGGCGTGGATAGAAAGTTTTTCAAAAATAAATAATACAAAAACAGACTTTTTTGAAGCAAAAGTTATAAACTATACAAAAGCTGCTGTTTTTGATTTTGATAGTTTAGAATAATTTAAAATACTTAAGAGTAATATTTTTATTTACTCTTAAGTATTTTTGTTTTTAATATAAGAATTAAATCTTTTAATTTATAATAAAAACTTTTATAAAAATAATTAAAGTTATTTATAAAAAATTAAAAACTCCTTTTTTAATAATATGTTGTGTAAAATTATTGTAGCAAATAATAAAATAGCTAATAAAATACTTAGTATTTGTATTGTGCTTAATAAAGAATAGTATCTTAATGATAAAGAAGAAAATCCTAACATTAAACCAGAAAAAATAGAAGAGATAAAACTAGCATAAGATAAATATGTAACTCTAAATTTTGTTGTAGGATTTATATATAAATTTTTTATAATATTAGAAACAGTTGGATATATACCTCTCATAATTTGTTGTAAAAATATCATAGTAATAATAAAAAATATGTTATTAAACGACATACCTATAAATGATAATGCAAGTAAAATAGATATTAAAATCATTGTAGACTTATAAGAAAATTTATTTGCAATTTTTGAATATATATAAGAAGATAAAGAACAAAATACAGTAAATAATGCAAAGGTTATACCATAATATTTTTCAATATTAAATGTTTCAAAAATTGGTTGATAATAAGAAAAACTAACTCTTGTTATAACAAACCATAAAGCTGTTATTATAAATATAGGAGTAACATTTAAAAGTTCAGCTTTATCAAATCCTATTGATTTAACATTTTTATGTACAGGGTTGTAGTCTAAATCATCTTTTAATAAAAATAGGTTTAATATAAGTGATATTAATAAAAATAGTATATCTAATATAATAGGTATGGTCATATTATATTGAAAGGTTATGCTAGATATAGTAGCAAAAATAATAGAAGATATAATTGATATACTATAAGATTTAGCATAAGTTTTTTCTAATTCATTTATACAGTTATTTTTTGAAAATAATTCAAATATTAATGCCGAAGAGTTACCAGAAGATAGGGCAGAAAATAATGAAAGCATAAATCCAGATATTAAAGCACCAGTAAAACTTGGCATAACAATTAAAATAATCATACTTATAACTAGAAAAAATTGGGATATTAATAAAACTTTTTTTCTACCAAATTTATCAGCTATATATCCACTAGGGATTTCAAACAAGGCTAATAGTACAAATATTAACCCATCTAAAAAGAAATATTGACTAAAGGATAGTCCCATATATTTAGTATAGAAGAAAACTATTATAGGACCTATAAATACTTGAAAGCTAAAAATAGATGATAAGTAGATTAATAGCTTATGGTTTTTAATAATTTTATCGCTCATATAGATACCTCCTTAAAAAAATATAATGTTAAAATGGTACTATAATTAGTACATAATGTCAATATATAAAATAAAAAAGTCAAAATACAAATAGAATTGTATAATTTGTATAATTTTGTACTATAATTTATGGTATTATTTTATACCAAATAATACTATTAATTACTTTAATTAAAAAAATATATAGTTTATAATTATTATTAGAGGAGTGATTAATATGATAATTGATAATAAAACTACTACTATAAGAGATGATTTTAATAATGACTTTAAAGTGGAATATAACTTAATAAAAACTAATGTTGATGACAATATTATATACGGTTTTAGCGTAAATACAACTAATATGTCTGATAATACTAATTTATATAAAGAATTTTTAGATTTTACAAAAGATTTAGAATATGCTAAAGAAATATTTGAAAAACTAATGGAAAACCTTGTATTACCATTAAACTTAGTAAATGTATTAGATGAAATTATAAATTGATATTTTAGTTATTCTACTTCTATACTATTACAACTTTTGAATAATAAAGTCATATTTTAATTAAAATTAATAAAAATAAATACTAATAATTTAGTTAATTAGTATTTATTTTTATTTTTTTGCATATTTTTATACTATATATAAGGAGGTAAATATTATGGATTTAGAAAATTTAAAATCAGAAAAAAACGACTTTAACTTTAATAACATTAGTCTACTTTTAAATTATATTAAAAATAATAATAAACAAGAAGATAATGAAAAAGGGAATTTGTTAAATATTAATTCTATTAATTCTAGTTCTGTAAAAGCTGTATTGCCATATATAACAGAAGATTCAGATAATATTTATAAAATTTTAAATTATCTTGAGATGAATCAATTAATAACTAAGTATAGAGAAGCTCATAAAAATATAGATAAAGAACAAATATTTGATTTAAAAAAAGAAGCAATGCTTCATATTAAATCAAATATAAACGATAAAAATAAATTTATGGTAGATTTATTTTTAAAAGCTATGGAAATGAAAAATATAATAAAATCTAACTATCAAGGAGGTAACGTATGATAGACTATAATGAACTTTTTAAACAAGAGGCTTTTAAATCTATAAATCCAGATATATTAGAAAAGTTTAAAATATTAATATCTAATATAAAAGGAAAAAATACAAATGAGGCTTTATTATACATAATGGACTTTTATAACTCTATGCCTAAAAATACTAATTTATCAAAAGAGCAAAGCGATGCATTAATAAAGGCCATAATGCTCCAGTTACCTAAAAAAGAGAGAGACAATTTTTTAAATATGTTAGAACTTATGAACTCTATTTTTTAGCTAAAATTAAATAAATTTAACTTAAAATTTAGTTATTTTTTTAAGTTAATAACAATTTAATAGACAAATTAAAGCAAAAAAATATATATAATTACTATATATTTACAAAATAAATATGTACAAAAATAATAGTATATTATTATTTATTTTTGGCTATTTGTTTTATATATAATTCTTTACAAATATACATAATTGTTATATTATAATAATCAAAGATGAATAAATTAATTTTATTTTTAATAATTAAGGTGTACTTAATTTTTAGTTAAATAAAATAGCATAAGCTAAAATAGCTATGTATAGCTGGTTTATATTATCTTTTATAATTTAAAATTTTTAGTATGAGGAAGAGGTGCATTAAATGTACAATATTACAAATTTAGATACTAAACTAACACAACCACTTAAAATTTTAGCTAAACGTTATAATTTTAAGCTAGGTCAAACTGGCAGAACTATTATAGCTACACAAACAGATGAAAACATATTAAAAATAAACGCAACAGAAAATAATGTTGAAATAGTGTATAAAGAGCTGCCAGCATTTTTTAGAGCAATAATGATTTTAGACAAAAATGAAAAAAAAGGAAAATTATCATTTGAATTATCAACAAATATTTGGTTTGATTTTAATGGTTTAATGATAGATTGTTCAAGAAATGGAGTTTTAAATGTTTCTTATGCTAAAGAAATGATAGAACAATTAGCTATTATTGGGCAAAATGTTTTTATGCTTTATATGGAAGATACATATAAATTAGAAAGTGAAAAATATTTTGGATATTTAAGAGGGGCTTATACTAAAGAAGAACTTAAAGAAATAGATGATTATGCACACTTATTTGGTATAGAACTTATCCCTTGTATACAAACTCTTGCACATTTAGACCAATTTTTTATGTGGGAGGAAATTGCAGAAAAGTATGCCGATATAGATAATGTATTAAATGTGTCTAGTGAAGCCGTAAAAGATTTATTAGACAGAATGATAGGATATTTATCAAAAACTTTTAGAAGTAGAAGAATACATATAGGAATGGATGAAGCATATAACTTAGGTAGAGGTACATATGCAGACAAAAACGGATTAAAGTCAAAAACAGAAATAATGAGAGAACACTTAGAAAATATGCTTAATATATGTAAAAAACACAATGTTAAACCTATTATTTGGGACGATATGTTTTTTAGTGGATATTCTAAAACTGAAAGTGATGATTATAAAATACCAGATGGGATAGATTTAATGTACTGGGATTATTATAATAATAAAGTAGAACATTATGAACAAAATTTTGAAAAAAGAAGTAAAATAACTAACAAAGACATAATGTTTGCCGGTGGTTCTTGGAGATGGGTAGGATATGCATCTCATCACGGTAAAACTCTTGCTGCTACAAATGCTTCTTTAACAGCTTGTAAAAATAAGGGAATTAGAGAGGTTATGACAACAGCGTGGGCTGATGATGGTTGTGAATGTCCTGTGACAACGGTGATTTTTGGTTGTGTATTATTTGGTGAACACCAGTACAATAAAGATATAGATTTAGATGAATTTAAAGAAAATTTATTATATATAACAAATATGGATTATGAAAACTTTATGAAACCTCAAGAGTTTGACATATTCCCAAGTATAGAAGATAAATCAGCTACGGTTACTCCATCTAAATATACTTTATATGAAGACCCATTATGTAGTAAATTTATTAATCATACTGAAGTTGTAAAAGATGATTTAACAAAAATATATAAAGACTTATCTAATTATTTTTATAATAAAGCAAAAGATTGTAAAGATGAAGCTTTAAAAGCTACAAATGAATTTTATGGTGCATTTGGAGACGTTATAAGTCTTAAGTGGAACTTAGGGCTTAACATATATAATGCTTATAAAAATAGAGATAAAGATGCTTTAAAAAACATAATTGACAATCAAATAGAACCATTAATTCCTCTTGTAGAAAAATTAAAAGTAGCAAGAATGAAAGAATGGTTAATAACTAATAAAAGTTTTGGATTTGAAGTATTAGACCAAAGATTTGGTGGTATAATAAGCCGTCTTTATACAACTAAGTTAATCTTAAAATCTTATTTAGATGGCAAAATAGATAAAATAGAAGAACTAGAAGAATATAGATTACCAGCTACTCATTATAGAGAAGAAGGTATGGGAGAAATTGTACATTATAATAGAGCACAAAGATGTATGACTGCTAGTAAAATGATATGGTAGGTATATTATAAATTAGTGGCTTAAATTATTTAAAAATCTTAGCCACTTCTAAATATAAGAAGTGGTTAATTTTATAAAAATAAATTAGATTTTTAGAGGAGAGTTAATATGAAAACATTAATAGGCTATGTAGGTACAAAAGATTTTAATTTATTAAAAGAAGAGGATGTAAAGGCTTTAAGTATTATTAATATTGCTTTTGGACAAGTTAAAGATAAAGAGGTTGTTTGGGAGGCTAAAGAGGCTCCTAAATATATGAAATGGGCTAAAGAAATAAATCCTAACCTTAAAATATGTTTATCAATAGGAGGTTGGAGTGCTGGAGGATTTTCAACAGCTGCCTCTACTAAAGAGGGAAGAGAGAAATTTGCAAAAACTGCAGTAGATATACTTAGAGAATATGACTTAGACGGTATAGATATAGATTGGGAATATCCTTGCATTAGTATAGCTGGAATAGATGCATCACCAGATGACAAATTTAATTTTACACTACTTTTAGAAGCTTTAAGAAATGAACTTGATAAAGTGGAAAATAAAAAATGCTTACTTATGGTAGCTACTGGTGGAGATGAATATTTCTTAAGATGTACAGAAATGGACAAAGCATCTAAATATTTAGATATTGTACAAATTATGACTTATGATTTAAGAGGAGGCTTCTCTTTACAAACAGGACACCATACTAACCTTTATACAAGTCCAACAGACTTATCATCTGTTAGTGCACATAATACTATTACTAAATTTATAGAGGCAGGTGTACCAAAAGAAAAAATTGTTATGGGTGTTGCTTTTTATTCTAGAATGTGGACTGGCGTACCTAATGTAGATAACGGTCATATGCAAATGGCTAAATCAACAGGTGGATATGGCCCTGGATATGGTCAATTAGTGAAAGAATATATTAACAAAAATGGATATACTAGACATTGGGACGATGCTGCAAAAGCTCCTTATTTATTTAATGGGGATACATTTATAAGCTATGATGATGAAGATTCTATTAAAGCCAAAGCCGACTATGTTAAAGAAAATGGTCTTTGTGGTCTTATGTATTGGGAGTATTGTTTAGACGATACTTTTACGTTAACAACTTATTTAAGAAAAGTTTTAAGCTAATTTAAGGAGATTTTTATGAACTTTTATTTAGAAAATTTTGATAAACCACAAGTTATAGTACATACTTATTATGAAAATGATAAAAAAATAAAAGATTTATTTGAAGGTAAAGAAGGAGAAATTGTTTTAATACCTTCCTTAGATGAAAATAAACCACATATATTATATTTTGGATTAGGTGAAAAAGAAAAACTTAATAATAACTTGTTAAGAAATAACTGTGCTAAATTATTAAAAAAAATAGATGAACTTAAATTTAAAAACATACTTATAGAAAAAATAGACCTTGGTAATTTAGACGAAGAAAAATTTTTAAAAGCTATGGTAGAAGGTTTATTACTTACAGATTATGACTTTAAAAAATATAAATCTGATGATAAAGAAGAAATAGAAAAAAATGTATACATAGCTGGATTTAATATATCTAATAAAAATGATATATTAAATGAAGTGTCTAATATTGCTAAAGCCATAAACAATGCTAGAGATATGATAGCAGAGCCTACTAATAATTTATATCCAGAAGAATTAGCTAAAAGAGCCGTAGAAATAGCTAATGAAAGTGGATTTAAAATTGAAGTTTTAGAAGAGGATAAAATTAAAGAGTTAGGTATGGAAGCCTTTTTAACTGTAAGCAAAGGCACAAAAAATAGACCTCGTCTTATAGTTATGGAATATAACAACGGTGGAGATAAAGACTTTATTGGACTTGTAGGAAAAGGGCTTACTTGTGATACTGGTGGATATTCTATTAAAAGTCACGAAGGGCTTAAATATATGAAATCGGATATGAGTGGAGCAGCCTATGTAATAGCTATAATGAGCAGTTTGGCTAAAAATAAATGTAAAGTTAATGTTAAAGCTGTTGTGGCTACTTGTGAAAATGTATTAGACGGAAATAGTTATAAACCTGGTGATATTGTAAAATCAATGAAAGGCAAAACTATTGAAGTGTTAAATACAGACGCAGAAGGAAGATTAACTTTAGCTGATGCACTTTATTATATTATAGATAAGCAAAAAGTATCTAAAGTAATAGATATGGCTACTTTAACTGGACTTGCTGGGTCTACATTTGGCAGTTTATTTACTCCTATTTTTTCTAACAATGATGAATTTTATGAAAAATTTATGGAAATTGCTAAAGAAACAGGGGAAGACTTTTGGAGAATGCCTTTAGATGAAAGATACCGTTCTTATATAGATAGTGACGTTGCCGATATGAAAAATACAGGCTCAGCAGGGACAATTACAGCTAGTATGTTTTTAAAAGAATTTGTAGATGATACACCGTGGATACACCTTGATATTGCAGCCACTGCTATACAATGGCCAGTTGTTTATGAATATTCTTCAAAAGGTGCATCTGGTGTTACTGTAAGAACAATTTATGAATTAATTAATAAAGGGGTGTAAAATTATGACACAAGTACCAGAATGGTTTACAAATGCTAAATTGGGAATTTTTATTCACTATGGAATTTATGCAGTAGGAGATGTTTCTGAAAGTTGGTCTTTTTATCATAATACAATCTCTTATGAAGACTATATGAAACAAATAGACGGATTTACTTGTGAAAAATTTGACGCAGACAAATGGGCAGAGTTAATAAAAAAATCTGGAGCTAAATATGCAGTTTTAACAACAAAGCATCACGATGGAGTTGCTCTTTTTGACACAAAATATAGTGACTTAAGTACAGTTAAAAAATCTCCATATAAAAAAGATATTGTTAAACAGTATGCAGATGCTTTAAGAAAAAATGATATTCACGTTGGTATGTACTATTCTTTAATTGACTGGTCTCACCCGGATTATGCTACTGTATATGAAAATGGTGTAGTACCAGAGGATTTATCCTCTGTTAATAAATACACAAGTCCCACAGATGGTAAACAAGATGAAGAGGCGTGGGCAAGATTTGTTGAGTTTAATAAAAATCAAATGGGCGAAGTTTTAGGAAATTATGGTAAAGTTGATTTATTATGGTTTGACGGAGACTGGGAAAGAAGCGCTAAACAATGGGGCTTACCAGAACTTAAAGATTATTTAAAATCATTTAATAAAGATTTAGTTATTAACTCTAGATTTAAAGAATATGGAGATTATAAAACACCAGAACAAGGTATTCCTATCACTAGACCAGAAGGTGCGTGGGAGTTTTGTACTACTATAAATCGTTCGTGGGGATATAGACCATCGGATAATCATTATAAAACACTTAATCAAATTATTAGAATGTTTTGTGATTGTATACATATGGGTGGTAATATGTTATTAGATATAGGACCAAAACCAGATGGTACTATTGACAAAAGACAAGAGGATATATTACTTGGTCTTGGCGAATGGATAGAACCACATAGAGAAGCTATTTTTGATACAGATGAAGGTATTATGCATAGATACTTTTTAGGTGGTAGCACAGTATCTAAAGACAAAAAAACTTTATATTTATTTGTATATGATAAACCAACTGAAAGTGTTTGTTTAAAAGGCTTATGTAACAAAATTAAAGATATAACAGTTATGCACTCAGGTAAAAAACTTAACCACGTTATACACGGTGGAGTGCCTTGGTTTAACATTCCAGGTACTACGTGGATTGAAATGACAGAAAAAGACTGTCATAAACACGTTACTGTTTTAAAAGTTGAGCTTGAAGGCGAGCTTGAAATGTATGGCGGTAGTGGTGCTGTTGTAACTCATAACTAATTTTTAAGGAGGAAATAAAATGGCTAATTTTAGAATACCTACACCAGATATTAATTTTAACCCACCAGTATATTATTGTAAAAGAGCAACAAAAAAATTTGAACTAGATGGTAATATAGATAAGCCATTTTGGGAAGATGCAGACTTTACAGAGTATTTTGTTGATATAGAGGGAGATAAAAGAGAAACACCTAGATTTAAAACAAGAGCAAAAATGCTTTGGGACGATGAAAATTTATATTTTGGGGCTGTTTTAGAAGGTGACGAAATTTGGGGTACATTAGAAGAAAGAGATTGTGTTATTTTTCAAGATAATGACTTTGAAATTTTTATAGATCCAGATTCTGATACACACCAGTATTATGAATTTGAAATGAACGCTAAAAATACTGTTTGGGATTTATTATTAACAAAACCTTATAGAGATTTTGGTGGTAAACCAGTAAATGGTTATGACATACACGGTATGCAAACAGCAGTATATATAGATGGAGAACTTAATAATCCTAATGCAGACAATAAAAAATGGTCTGTAGAGGTAGTTATGCCTTTTTCTGCTTTAAAAGAAACAGCTAAAGAAAGTAGAAATCCAAAAGTTGGGGAATATTATAGAGTAAACTTCTCTAGAGTACATTGGAGAGTAGACAAAGATAATGGAGAATATAAAAAGCAAATAAATCCAGAAACTAACGCTCCATATCCAGAAGATAACTGGGTTTGGGCACCAACAGGTCTTATTAACATACATTATCCAGAACTTTGGGGCTTTGTATTCTTCACTGAAAATGGAGAAAAATATGACATACCTAATGATGAGTTATTAAAATGGGAACTTAGAAAGTTATATTATAAACAACACGCTTTATATGACACTAAAGGCTACTTTACAACTAATTTAGAAGAATTATTAAACGGTGAAAAAATAGATATTGAGCCTATTATTGAGGTGACAAAACACACTTTTGAAATGAGAGTTGTTAGTCAAGATAAGAAAAGAGAAATATCTATACAAGCAGATGGTAGAACAGAAATATATGAGTTATAGTAGGAGGATTATATGCTTACTTCATTAGAACGAGAAAAAATTGAATTAAAATTTAAAAATGCTTGTGATAAATGTGAAACTATAAAAAATGAAATATTAGAAGTTTTAAAAGACTGTAATGAAACAGAAAGTTTTTGTTTAAAATATCTTTACGCCTATATGCCTCTTACAGATATGGCAGACTATTCACCACAATTATTTTTAAAATTTGTAAGACATTCTTTAAAAGTTCGTGATTTAATGACGTGGGGTAAATCTATTAGGGATATAGACTTTTTAAACTATGTTTTACAATATAGAATAAATAATGAAAATATAGAATATTTTTGTGACATATTTTTTGACGAACTTTATCCAAAAATTAAAGACTTATCAATGTATGATGCTATTATAGAAGTAAACTATTGGGCTTTTTCTAAAGCTACATATAAAGCTACTGACAATAGAACAGCATCTCCTTTGACAGTTGTTAGAAATGCCTATGGTAGATGTGGAGAAGAATCTACATTTTTAGTAGCAGCTCTTAGAAGTGTTTGTTTACCTTCAAGACAATGTTATGCGCCACGTTGGGCACATTGTGATGATAATCACGCGTGGGTTGAGGTTTTGGCTGATGGTAAGTGGCATTTCTTAGGGGCTTGTGAGCCAGAGATTAGACTTGACACAGGTTGGTTTAGATTACCAGCATCTAAAGCACCTCTTATTCACAATAGAGTATTTTGTGATACAGTAGGCGATGAAATAATAACTAAACAAACAGATATGGTTACTGAAATAAATGTTCTTCATCACTATGCTAAAACTAAAGAAATAAAAGTTAAAATAGTTGATAAAAATAACAAACCACTTAAAAATATTAATGTTGGTTTTGAGGTTGTAAATTACTGTGAGTTTTTTCCAGTAGCTACTCTTGTAACAGATGAAAATGGAGAAGTTACTTTTATAACAGGTCTTGGAGATTTATTTATCTTTGCATATGATGATAATAGTTATATACATAAAAAGATAAATGTAAATGATATAGAAACTTTAACATTAGTATTTGATAGTGTTAAAGAAGAAACTGAAAGTTTTGAACTTGAGATGGCACCAGCCAAAGGTGGCGTTGATGAAGAAGAAAAGCTTACAGAAGAACAAGAAAAAGAACAATCTAAAAGAAACGAAGATGCTTTAAACATTAGAAAAGCCTTTGAAGCTACATTTTATAACGAAGAAACAGCTAAAGAATATAGTTTAAAATTTGACTGTATGCAACAAGAAATTGAAAAAATTATGCCTTTAGCTAGAGGAAACTATAAAGAAATTGAAAAATTTTTAGAAGATGAGAATACAAAAGATATTTTAGAATACAAAGTAAGACTTTTAACTGCATTAAGAGAAAAAGATTTATCAGATATAACTTATACTATATTAATGGAAAATATAGAGGAGAGTATTAAGTATAAAGATAAATATGAAAAAGACATTTTTGTAGAAAATCTTTTAAATCCTCGTGTTTGGAATGAAAATATTACTTTATATAAAAAAGATATACCTAAAATTTTATCAGATGATATTAAAAATAGTATAATTAATAACCCATTAGAAGTAGCTAATTTTGTAGAAAATAATATTACTCAATATGGTATAAGTGAATATACAAACCTTACTACCTCTCCATTAGGTGCTTTAAAATCTAAACTTGTAAACAAAGTGTCTAAAGCTATTTTAACAGTTGCTATATTAAGAAGTTTAGGTATAGCATCTAAAATGGATAAAGCAGATGGTAAAGTAGTATATTATAATAATGGAGAATGGACTCACATTTATAAAGAACCTAAAAAAGAGGTTAAAAAAGGTACATTAATACTTAAAAAAGGCGATAATACTGTATATGAGTATTATAAAAACTATACTTTAGGTAAGCTAGAAAATGGACATTATAAAACTTTAGATTTAGATAATATAAGCTGGGATAATGATAAAGTAGAGTATAAATTAGAAATTGGTAATTATCGTATAGTTTTAGCTAATAGACGTCCAGATGAGGTTAATATGGTAAAAGTTTTATTTGTTAAAGTGTCAGAAAATGAAACTTCACAAGTAACCCTACATTTACCACAAATTAAACATAATGGAAAAGAAATAGACGTTGAAGACAGAGTAATTTTTGATACAAATGACAATAAAACTACACTTTTAGAATCTCTTAATCATAAAAAAGGTATTGCTTGTTGGCTACACGTTGGTATGGAACCAACAGAGCATCTTTTAAATGAAATAAGAGAGTCTAGTGAAAAATACAATGACAAAAATATTAATACTATATTAATATTAAGAGATATTAAAGATTTAAAGGACCCAACATTAACAAGAACTTTAAAAGTTGTTCCAAATCTTAATATATTTATAGAAAAAGACGGTTATAATATAGATAAAATATATAATGACTTAGACATTACAGATAAAAAGCTTCCACTTGCTATTGTATTTAATGACAATCAAAAAGTGATTTATGGTTGTGCAGGATACAATGTAGGTATTGGTGAAATGCTTTTAAAAACATTAAATAATTAGGAGTGAAATATACTTATGACAAAAATAATAGGAAATACATTAAAAAATATACCGTGGCAAGATAAACCAGAGGGCTATACAATGCCTGTATGGAGATATAGCCAAAATCCAATAATAGGAAGAAGAGCAATACCATCATCTAATAGTGTATTTAATAGTGCAGTAGTACCATTTGGAGATGGATTTGCAGGTGTATTTAGATGTGATAGCAAATCTATTAGTATGGATATATTTGCAGGATTTAGTAAAGACGGTATTAATTGGGAAATAAATCATCAACCTATTAAATTTGAAGGTGAAGATGAAGAAATTTTAAAAAGAGAATATAGATATGACCCACGAGTATGCTTTATAGAAGATAGATATTATATAACTTGGTGTAACGGATATCACGGACCTACAATAGGTGTTGCATACACATTTGATTTTAAAACATTTTATCAATTAGAAAATGCCTTTTTACCATATAACAGAAATGGAGTATTATTCCCACGTAAAATAAATGGTAACTATGCAATGGTAAGTAGACCAAGTGATACAGGGCATACACCTTTTGGAGATATATTCTTTAGTCAAAGTCCAGATTTAACATATTGGGGCAAACATAGATATGTAATGGGTACAGTACCAGGAGATACAAGTGCGTGGCAAATAACAAAAATAGGACCAGGACCAACTCCTATTGAAACAGATGAAGGCTGGTTACTTATATATCACGGAGTTATAAATACTTGTAATGGATTTGTATATCGTATGGGTTGTGCATTATTAGATATAAATGAGCCTTGGAAAGTAAAAATGCGTTCTAAAGATTATATTTTAGGACCAGAGGAATTATATGAATGTGTAGGAGATGTACCAAATGTTACATTCCCATGTGCAACATTAACAGACGCAGAAACAGGAAGAATATGTATATACTATGGTTGTGCAGATTCTGTTACAGGTATAGCATTTACAACAGTTGATGAACTTATTAATCATATGAAAAATAATCCACTATAAAATATTTATATATTAAAGTTTTAAAGGCTGCAGACTTTGTCTACAGCCTTTAAAAATAAAATTTTATATTATAAGTAAAATTATAACAAAAGGGATAAAGCCTTTAAAAATATGGTCTTATATTAAGATGAATAAAGATGATTAAAATTTTTATTTATTTTTATAATTAAATTTTAATATAAATAATTAAAGATTATTTAATTCTATGAAAGTATATTTTAAATGTAAATTATTAATAATAATTATATTAAAGGAGATATTTTATGGCAACAATTTTACTTATTGTAATTTATATTGCTTTTATTGGATTAGGAATTCCAGATTCATTATTTGGAACTGCGTGGCCTGCTATTTATAATGACTTTCAAACTCCAGTATATATGGGAAGCATTGTTTCGGTTATAATATCAGGCGGTACTATATTTTGTAGCTTATTTTCTGCAAGAATTATTAAATTTTTTGGAACTGCTGTTATTTCATTGATAAGTACAATTATTACAGTTATTGCACTTATAGGATTTAGATTTTCACCTAATGTATATTGGATGTTTTTATTTGCATTTCCACTTGGAATTGGGGCAGGAGCTATTGATGCTGCATTAAACAACTATGTTGCACTTTATTATAAGGTTATACATATGAATTTTTTGCATTGTTTTTATGGAATTGGTGTTACAGTAGGTCCATTCTTTTTAAGCTTTGCTCTCTCTAAAGGAGATGGTTGGAGAAGTGGATATGAAATTGTTACATATATTCAGATTGCTATTGCATTAATTTTACTTTTATCTTTACCACTTTGGAAAAAAGTAAACCATAAACATAAGACTTTAGAAGAGGTGCAAGAAATAGTTCCATTTTCTAAATTGATTAAACACAAAAAGGTAAGACTTGTATGTCTTTTATTTCTAACCTCTTGTGGAATAGAGTTTACTTGTGGAATTTGGGGGAGTACATTTTTAGTTGAAGCTAGAAATATGGAGATTGGCATTGCAGCCGGATTTATGACTTTTTATTATTTTGGTATTGCATTTGGAAGATTTTTAGCTGGTATTTTATCAAAATGGTTTATGCCTTTAAAGATAGTTATAACAGGTCAAGTGTTTATTGGTATTTCAATTTTAGTTTTAATTTTACCTGTTTCTAGTATAATATCTGGAATATGTTTATTTTTTATTGGATTTGGTATTGGACCTATTTTCCCAAATCTTTTACATATGACTCCTACTTGTTTTGGACAAAAGCTTTCAGCTTCGGTAATGAGTATTCAAATGACAGCGTCATATATTGGAGTTTTAGGGTGTCCATTTATTTTTGGACTTATGGCACAAAGTATTTCACCAGGGTTATTTTCAATTTATTTACTTTTTATTTTTGTGATTATGATAATATCAATGATTTTATTTAATATGATTAAAAATATAGAGATAAATGAATACTGATAAATGAATATTATAAAATACAACTAATTTAAAAGTTTATTTTAAAATTAATTATAAAATGTATAAAAATCTTATTATTGAAAAAAATACTATATTATATTAAATTAATGATAGGAGAGTATATATGGATTATTTAAAGGCTTTTATAGTTGGTGGATTAATATGTGTTTTAGGTCAAATATTAATTGATAAAACAAAGCTTACCTCTGCTAGAATTTTAGTTTTATTTGTAGTAGCAGGGTGTATATTACAAGGATTTGGCTTATATGAAATACTTGTAGACTTTGCTGGAGCAGGAGCCACTGTACCGTTACCAGGGTTTGGATATGCTTTGGCAAAGGGTGTTATGAGAGAAGTAGATGAAATAGGGCTAATAGGCATATTTACAGGAGGGATTAAAGCTACAGCAGGTGGTATAACTTGTGCAATAGTTTTTGCATTTATTATGGCATTAATATTTAATCCTAAAGAGAAAAAATAAAATTATAAGTTAATTAAAGTTTTATAATAAAAATAAATATTCCTATATTTTATTTATATTAAATTTATTTATTATGATTGATACATTTTTAATTTATGAGTATCCTTAATTTAATATAAATAGAAAAAGTTTTTATATGTTGTAAAACTCTTTGACAATAACAATTTAAGATAATGTAGAATGAAATAATACTTTTTTACTATCTAATAGTACAAAAATAAAAAATATTATAAATGGTAAAACGAACTTTAGTATTGTAGTATATGATGAGGTATTAAAATATTAATATTACGTGGAATTGTTATGATTATATAGGGAAAATGGATAGATAAGAATTTTTAAATAGATAATCATATATTTTAAATTATTCAAAACATTATAAAAATAAGGCTTAAAAATAAGCCTTATTTTTATAATAAATATTATCTAAATAAAATTTCATCTCTTTTTGGACCATTAGAAACCATAGATACTTTTATACCAAGTTGTTTTTCTATAAATTCAATATAATCTTTAGCTTCTTTTGGTAATTTATCATATTCTTTTATACCACGAATATCTGTTTTCCAACCTTTTAATTCTTCATAAACAGGTTTTGCTTTATAAAGTTCTTCTGTAGTTAAAAAGTCTTTATATATTTTACCATTTAGTTCATATCCAGTACAAACTTTAATAGTATTCATATAACTAAGAACATCAAGACAAGTTATACATACTTCTGTTGCTCCTTGAATTTCACAACCATATCTTGTGGCCACAGCATCAAAGTGTCCAACACGGCGAGGACGACCAGTAGTAGCTCCATATTCACCAGCATCTCCACCACGTTTTCTAAGTTCTTCAGCTTCATCTCCAAATAACTCACTAACAAAAGGTCCTTCACCAACAGCACTAGAGTACGCTTTTGTTATAACAGTAATTTGTTTAATAGCGTGAGGTGGCACACCAGCACCAACAGTAGCATATCCAGCAAGAGTAGACGAACTAGTAACATAAGGATATATACCGTGGTCTGTATCTTTTAAAGCACCAAGTTGTCCTTCTAAAAGAATATTTTTACCTTCTTTAATAGCATTTCTAATATAAGTTGAAGTATCTTTAACATTTTCTTTAATCATATCAGAATATTTTATAAGTTTTTCATAAACTTCTAAATAGTCTATTTCTGGTTTATTATATAAATACTTAAATTGAATATTTATTTTTTCATACATATGTTTAAGTTTGTCTTTAAGTCTATCTTTTTCATAAAGTTCCCAAACTTGAAGCCCTACTTTAGAAAACTTGTCAGCATAAAAAGGGGCGATACCACTTTTTGTTGAACCAAATTTTCTATCTCCAAGGCGTTCTTCTTCATATATATCTAAAAGAATATGGTGAGGTAATAAAACTTGAGCTCTATCGGATATAAGAAGATTAAATTTTATACCTTTTGACACAATACTTTCTATTTCTTCCATAAGATACTCTATATTAAGGGCAACACCATTACCTATAATATTAACTGTATTAGGATTAAAAACTCCTGATGGTAATTGATGAAGGGCAAATTTTCCGTGTTGATTTATAATAGTGTGTCCAGCATTACTTCCACCTTGAAATCTAACAACTATATCCGATTGTTCTGCAAAAAGGTCTGTTATTTTACCTTTACCTTCATCTCCCCAGTTTGCACCTACTATTGCTCTAACCATTTTGTTTCCTCCTTAAACTGTAAGTTCGCTACCTTTAGCAAGATTATTTTTATTTTGTTCTAAAACAGGCATAACCTCTTCGTTTATATAATCTAAAACTTGCATAGGAGCACGTCCAATAAAATTTTTAGGTTCTAATATTTTTGATATATCTTCAATAGAAAGATTGAAAGATTTATCATTTACTATACGTTCTATAAGGTCATTTTTACCACCATTAACTTTAACTACTTTAGCAGCCTCCATTGAGTGTTCTCTAATTTTTTCGTGTAATTCTTGTCTATCTCCACCTTTTTTAACAGCGTCCATCATAATATTTTCTGTTGCCATAAAAGGTAATTCTTCCATAATATGTTTTTCTATAACTTTTGGATAAACAACTAAGTTTTCAGATATATTTATATAAATATTTAAAATAGCATCTGTTGCTAAAAAGGCTTCAGGTATAGAGATTCTCTTATTAGAAGAATCGTCTAAAGTTCTTTCAAACCATTGAGTAGATGTAGTAATAGCAGGATTTAAAGCATCTATCATAATGTATCTAGCAAGACCAGCAATTCGTTCAGAACGCATAGGGTTTCTTTTATATGCCATAGCAGAAGAGCCTACTTGACCTTTTTCAAAAGGTTCTTCCATTTCTTTTAAATGTTGTAAAAGACGCATATCGTTTGAAAATTTTGTAGCACTTTGTGCAATGCCACTTAATATATTTATAATAATACTATCAAGCTTTCTAGAATATGTTTGTCCAGATACAGAAAATACACCTTTAAAACCTAGCTTTTCTGCTATTAATTTATCTAATTTTTTTACTTTTTCATTATCATTGTTAAAAAGTTCCATAAAACTAGCTTGAGTGCCTGTTGTACCTTTAGAACCTAATAATTTTATATTTTCAAGACAAAAATCAATTTGTTCTAAATCCATCATTAAATCTTGTATCCAAAGACAAGCTCTTTTACCAACTGTTGTAAGTTGAGCAGCTTGAAAATGTGTAAATCCAAGAGTAGGTAAGTCTTTATATTCTAAGGCAAATTTAGATAAATTAGATATAGCAGATAAAACTTTACCCTTAACAAGTTCTAAAGCATCTTTCATTATAATTATATCAGTATTATCACCTACATAACAACTTGTTGCACCAAGATGGATTATACCTTTTGCCTTTGGACATTGTACACCATAAGCATATATATGAGCCATAACATCGTGTCTTGTTATTTTTTCACGTTCTATTGCTACATCATAATTTATATTATCCTCAAAGGACTCTAGTTCTTTTATTTGTTCGTCTGTAATATCAAGTCCTAGTTCTTTTTCTGCTTTTGCCAATGTTATCCAAAGTTTTCTCCAAGTTTTAAACTTTTTGTCTGGAGAAAAAATTTCTTTCATTTCTTTACTTGCATAACGAGAATTTAAAGGGCTTTCATAAATATTTTTATCCATAGTCATTATCCTTTCTTAAATATATAAATTATAATAAGTGCTCTACATTAATAGGGTAATTACCTGTAAAGCAAGCATCACAAAAACCACTTGTAGAATTAGGTGCTATTTTATGAAGATTATCAAGACTTAAAAAGTCTAAACTATCAGCATTTATCATTTTACTAATTTCTTCAATAGTATGTTTATTAGCTATAAGGGCATCTCTTGATGGTATGTCTGTTCCAAAAAAGCAAGGCCATAAAAATGGTGGTGAAGATATACGAACGTGAACTTTAGTAGCACCAGCTTCTCTTAAAAGATTTACTATACGTCCACTTGTAGTCCCACGAACAATACTATCATCTACCATAACAACACGTTTACCTTTGACAACGCTAGAAAGGGCATTTAACTTCATTTTAACAGCAGTATCTCGTTCTTTTTGATTAGGCTTTATAAATGTTCTTGCTATATATCTATTTTTTACAAATCCCATTTGATTAGGGATTTTAGAATACTCAGCATATCCTTCAGCAGCACTAAGTCCAGAGTCTGGAACACCAATTACAATATCTGCCTCAACAGGAGATTGTTTTGCTAAAAACATACCAGCTCTTTTTCTTGTTTCGTGTACAACTTCATTTTCTATAAAGCTATCAGGACGAGCAAAATATATATGCTCAAATATACAAAGATGAGATTTTTCTAAACAATTGTCTTGATAAGATGAAGTTTTGCCTTGTTCTATAACAAAAACCTCACCAGGTTTAATATTTCTTTCAAACTTTGCATCTATTGTATTAAATGCACAAGTTTCTGAAGCAAAAACTATTGCATCTCCTTTTTTACCCATACAAAGCGGTCTAAATCCCCATCTATCACGAGCAGCTATAAGTTTATTAGGGCTCATAACAAGTAAGGAATAAGCACCTTCTAAAATATTCATAACATTTTTAACAGCTTCTTCAATAGATTTTGTATTTATACGTTCTCTAGCAATAAGATATGCTATAACCTCTGTATCAGATGTAGTTTGAAAAATAGCACCAGTTTTTTCAAGTTCTTTTTTTAATTTATACGTATTAGTAAGGTTGCCATTGTGTGCTATTGCTAATGTACCTTTTATGTATCTTAAAACAAGAGGTTGTACATTTTCTCTAAGATTGCCACCAGTTGTTGAATATCTAACGTGTCCAACAGCCATAGTGCCTTCTAAATCTTCTAATATTTCTTGATTAAAAACATCATTTACAAGTCCTAAGTCTTTATAGTGATATATTTCTCTATCTCTGTTTACAGCTATACCACAACCTTCTTGCCCTCTATGTTGTAATGATACAAGTCCATAATATGTAGACTTTGCACATTCTCCATTTGGGTCATATATACCAAAAATTCCACATTCTTCGTGAAGCTTACTCATCTTTAATACCTCCTTAAACACTAGGATATTTTTCTACAAGACGTTTATATACTTCGTGATAAACATCTGCAAATTCTCCTAAATCCAATCTAAACTGGTCTTTATCTAACTTTTTATTTGTATGTATATCCCATAATCTACAAGTATCTGGAGATATTTCATCTGAAAGAATAATATTTTTTTCACTATCAAATCCAATCTCTATTTTAAAGTCTACAAGTTTTATATCTATATTTTTAAATATTTCTATTAAAGCTTTATTGACACTAAAAGCTAAATTAGAAATTTCTTCTATTTGTTCTCTAGTTGCAATGTTTAATGCTATCACGTGATAATCATTAATTAAAGGGTCGCCTAAGCTATCATTTTTATAGCTAAATTCAAGAGTAGGAGAGCTAAAAACTGTACCCTCAGCTGTGCCATATCTTTTACAAAAAGAACCAGCAGCTACATTTCTAACAATAACTTCTAAAGGAATAATATCTACTTTTTTTACTAAAGTTTCTCGTGGGCTAATCTCTTTTACAAAGTGTGTTTTTATACCTTGCTTTTCTAATATTTTAAAGATTAGATTAGCAGTTTGGTTATTTATTATACCTTTGCCATCAAAAGAACCTTTCTTTTCTCCATTAAAAGCAGTAGCATCATCTTTATATTCAAAAATACAAAGATTATCATCTTCTGTTTTAAAAACTTTTTTTGCTTTACCAGTATACAATAAATCTAATTTTTGCATAATAAAACCTCTCACTCTTAAATTTGTAAATAAAACTCTACTAAAAAATTTTAAACTTTATACAAGAAAAAAGCAAGTCTTTTTAATAAAAAAATAAATAAATTTTTATAATACAATTAAAATATGTTTATAAACTTATAAAATTATAAATATATATAAAAAGTAATAATTTATTTAAGCATATTTAATATGAAAATAATTAATTAATAATAAATGTAGATAAGTTAGTATAATTGTTGAATATATTTAATAAAAATAAATTATACATATATTAAATTAATAAACATATACATATATAAAAGAGCTTTTGGAGGTAAAAAATGTATCCGTATTTTTCAAATAAAGATGAACAAATTAAAAAATTAGACACAGTAAAAGAAAACTTAAACTCTGATAATTATAAAGATGAGAATATGGAAGAAGAGGATTTTAGAAGATATATTATAGAATCAGTAGAAGAAGCCATAAAAGATGAAGAAAGAGATACTAAATATTATCAAAAAATGTATAATATGGTAAGTGATGAAAATGATAAATCTATTTTAAGACAAATTTATCTTGATGAAATGAAGCATAAAAAAATTTTTATGGAATTATATAGAATTCTTACAGGAGAAGAATTTGTAATGGGACAAATTGAAGATAAAGAAATAGAGGGAAGCTTAAAAGATGAATTATATAACAGTATACAAAGCGAGTTAGAAGGTGCAGAATTTTATAGAATGCTTATGTCAGCATTTTTAGATTTGCCTATAAGAGATATGATATATGAACCACTTATGGACGAACAAAAACACGCATTATTAGTTAGTAATTTATATAATAAATATAAATAATTTTAATAACTTAAAAATAAAGAGTTTTAAATAACTCTTTATTTTTATTAATTTCAATTAAGATATGCCTTTATTTTTTTAGATAAAAATTATATTTTTGGTTAAATTTTTTTAATAATTAGAAATAGCTTGTTTATTTTGATACTAAAGTATCAAAATAACTAATTGTATACAAATTATAAAAAATTAGTTAAGTTAAATTTTTTATTTCATTAAGCGTTTGTTTAGAAATTTTTATATTATCAACTGTTTCATCATAATATTTTGATAAGTAGTTAAAAAATATTATGTCTACAATAAATAACTGTGTAATAAGAGATATAGTTGCAGCAGTTCTTATGGTAGATTCTCCTGTTTTTTCTGTCAAGATTATGTAGTCGGCTGTTTGACCAACTTGTGAGCTTTCTTCAGAGGTTATAGCAATAGATTTTAATCCACGATTTTTAGCAATATTTAATAATTTTATTATCTCATTTGTTTTACCACTATGTGAGATACCAATAAAAATAGTATCAGGCTTTGAAACAGAAAGAGAGGTTACAGCTAAATGATAGTCAGTATTATAAATTATGGATAAGCCTAGTCTAATGAACTTTTGATAAATATCTGAGGCTACAAGAGAAGAAGCACCTATACCAAATACTTGTATTTGTTTAGCATTATATAAAAGATTTATAATCTCTTTTAATGTTTTGTGGTTTATAAGTTTTTTTGTACCATTTATAGCGTGATTTAGCCTAAGTTCAAGTTTATTAATAATTAAGTCTGCATCTTCACCTTTTTCTATTTCTGAATATGATTTATCTTTTATACTAGATATATTATAAGAAAGTTGTATTTTTAGATTACTATATCCATCTACACCAATATATTTACAAAATCTAACTATTGACGCAGAACTAACACCAGCTTCTTCAGATAGTTCTTTTATAGACATATTTATAACTTTTTCAGGTCTATCTAAAATATAGTTTGCTAATTTTAACTCTGTTTTAGAAAAACTTTTTAAGCGATCTTGTATAGATATTAAAATGTTATTCATTGTATCATCTCTTTTCTATAATATAATTAATAATATTATTATAAAACAATTAGTTATATTAAGTAAATATAATTTTAAAAGTTTAATAAGGTTGTAAACTTTTGTTTACAACCTTATTAAAAAATTATTAAAGACTAGTTTCTTTTTTTGCATCGGCTGGAATACCAAAGAAATAAGTTATTATAAATCCACCAGCATAAGCAGCTAATAAGCCAAAAACATAACCTAGCCATTTACCATTAGCTATAAGTGGAATTAAAGCTACACCACTAGGACCAACGGCAGTAGCACCAATAGAGCCTAAAGCTCCAATAACAGCACCACCAACACCAGCTCCTAAACAAGCAGTAATAAACGGACGACCTAAAGGTAGCGTTACACCATATATAAGAGGTTCACCAATACCTAAAATACCAACTGGTAATGCACCTTTAACTATTTCTGTTAATTGTCTATTTTTTCTACAACGTATCCATATAGCTATTGCAGCACCAACTTGACCAGCACCTGCCATAGCTAATATAGGTAATAATAAAGTAGAGCCTGTTTGTTCAATCATTTCAAGATGAATAGGTGTTAATATTTGATGCAAACCAAACATTACCATTGGCAAAAATAGAGCACTTAACATAAAGCCAGCAAAAGCACCACCAACATTTAAAATTGCATTTATTGTACTAACTAAAGCATTAGATATAGCACCAGCAATAGGCATTATAATAAATATAGTTAATAAGCCAATAATAATTAAAGCAATAGTAGGAGTGACAATTATATCTAAAGAATCTGGAACTATACGACGAAGTTGTTTTTCTAATAAGGCTAATAACCATACAGCAAAAATTACACCAATGATACCACCTTGACCAGCAGCTAAATTATCACCTGTAAATAAATTTTTAAGAGGTTCTTGAGCGTTCATACCAGTAAGCATAGTAATACCACCTACAACACCACCAAGAGCAGAACTTGCACCAAATTCACTAGCAGAGTTAATACCTACATAGATTACTAAATAACTAAATATACCATTTTTAATAATATTCATTATATCAACGTACTGTTGCCAAGAGGTTGATAAATCGCCAGCGACTATTAAGTTAGATAAAACAGATGCTATACCCCCAATAATACCAGCACCAACAAAAGCAGGGATTAAAGGTACGAATATATTAGCAATAGATTTTAAAGCACGTTTAAAAGGGGTATTATTATTTGTTTTAGCTTTATGTTGGGCTTTTACTTTGGCTGCTTGTTCTTCGGCTAATTTTTTTCTATCTATTTTTTCATTAGAACCTCCTTTAATTTTGTTCATTTCATTAGCTACTTTAGTTGAAGCTCCCGGACCAACAATAATTTGTAAATTATCATCTTCAACAACACCCATTACTCCATTAATAGCCTTTAAATTATCAATATTTACTTTGCTATAATCATCAATGTCAATTCTAACGCGAGTCATACAATTAATTATCTTTAAGGCATTTTCTTTACCACCAATATTTTCAAATATTTCATTAGCTATTCTATTAATTTTATCATTTGACATAGTAACTCCTCCTATCTTATAGCTTGTCTAATAAAGCCTTTATTATTTTCTAGTTTTTGTTTAGCTTCTTCTTTAGAAGAGCCAGTTAAAATCATTACAATGGCAGTTTTTACATCTCCTCCTATTTCTAACGATTTTTGGGCAGTTTCATAATCGCAATTAGTAGCTTCCATTATTATTCGTTTAGAACGTTCTACTAATTTGCTATTAGTTGGCTGAACGTCTACCATTAAGTTTTTATATACCTTACCAATTCCTATCATAGAAATTGTAGAGATCATATTAAGAATAAGTTTTTGGGTTGTACCAGCCTTTAACCTAGTAGAACCTGTTAAAAACTCAGGACCAGCATCTACCTCTACTGGATATTTTGCATATTTACTTATTTGGGCATTTTTATTACAAGAAATAGTGGCAGTTGTGGCTCCTATTTTATTAGCATATTCTAAAGCTCCTATTACATAAGGGGTACGACCACTAGCAGCAATACCAACAACTATATCATTAGACGTTAGGTTAGCTTTTTCTAAATCTTCTTTGCCAAGGTCTAAAGAATCCTCGGCTCCTTCCACAGCTATTGTCATTGCCTTTTTACCACCAGCAATAATCCCTTGAACCATTTCAGGACTAACGCCAAATGTAGGTACACATTCAGAGGCATCTAAAATACCTAAACGACCACTTGTTCCGGCTCCTATATAAAAAAGACGACCACCTTTATTAAAAGCTTCAATTGTAGATTCTATTATTGGTTTAATTTTAGGTAAAGCCTCTTTGACAGCAAGGGCTACATTTTGGTCTTCTTCATTCATTAGTTTCATAGCTTCGTCAATAGAAAGTTGGTCTAAATTCATTGTTTTTTCATTTCTTTTTTCTGTTGTTAAATTTTGTAAGTTAATCATATTTTACACCTCTTTTAATTGAAATTTTACATTAGATTTGATTAATGATAATAAGGCAATATCTTCTTCTACAATATTTCCTATTACATTTACTCTGTCATCACTATCTAAATTTTCTTTACAAATTTGTATCTCTCCGGTATATCTACCATAGTTTACATTGTCTATGGTAACTGAGCCTATTTTACGTTTTATATTATTATTAGGACTTATAAAAGGAATTTGTAAAAATCTAGCATTATCACTTCTAATTACTTTTTTTGAAAAATCAGGACGATTTTGATGAAATCCTAGTACAAAATTTTTTATTGTAGGGTCAGTTTCTATCATATTACAATTTAGTTCAATAGTTTTTGTTTTTATCCAGTTGTTGATTTTATTAAAACTTTCTAAAGAAATTTCGGGATCCCCAATATAAACATTATCAACTAAATAATTAGTAGCCATATCAATAAAACTAAAATAAGTAGTTGTATACCTATGGTCTTCTATTGTTGGTAAGCCCTTAAACACAGGACCACGTAAAATTTTATCACCTGGGACAAAAGCTACAACTTTAAAACCTTCATTTTTTAAAATTTTATTTAATGATAAGAAAAAGTCTTTATCAAGTCCAGTGTCCTCTCGAGGATAGTAGTTATGCCACATTTCAAATGATGAAAAATTAGCATTATACTTTTTTAAATCATCAATAAACTCTGTAGTAATGGTACTAGCATTAAGAGCAACTGTTATTTCATTAGATGCTTTTGCTATTGTTTCTGTTGATATACCATAGTCCATTCTTAAACCAGTAACACCAATTTCTTTTAGATTTGACAAATTATTAAAACTAAAACCAGCTTTGTTTAATGAATCCTTAGAAATATCAACCATTAAATTAAGGTTTAAACTTTTTGCTATTTTCCCTAGATTAGTTAATCTTTCTTTATAAATAGTGGCATCATTTTCTGGTATATGTATAGATGAGAAGATACCTTTAGCACCCATTTGTTTAGCTAGATTAATATAGTCTTTAGTTTCATTTGTAATAGGTTCATTTAAAAAAACAGAAATACCAAGCAATTTAACAACCTCCTTTTATAAAATTTTATTTTTAATATTAATAATTAATTTTGATTATATTATAAACTTTATGAAATAAAATTTCAATATTTATAAATATAGAAAAAAATTATGAAATTTTGTTTAATTTTTATATTGACTTTTTTATTTTTAATAAATAGATAAAGTTAATGTTGACAATGTAAAAAAATAGTAATATACTTAAACATAAGTTAATACTATTCAAGGGTGCTAAGTTTTCTTGGCTGAGAGAATGTTAATTGATACATTTAACCTTTAACCTGAACTGGATAATGCCAGCGTAGGAAGAATATGTTGTATTTTATGTGCAAAGGTGTTTTTCCTTTGCATTTTTTTATACTAATTAATCTATAATTTTATTTTTTAACTTAAAAATATTTTAAAATAAATTTTAAATTTTTCCTATTTATAGTATTAACTAAAAATATAATATAAAGGAGAATGAAAATGAACAAAAATTATGAAGCAAGTATGGCGATACAAATATTGCCACGATTATCACAAAGAGAGGACAACGTAAGGGTAATAGACAAAGTAATAGAAAATATAAAAAGCAAGGGGCTTAATATGGTTGTTTGTCCTTTTGAAACAGTTATAGAAGGGGAGTTAAATCAAATATTAGATATTTTAAAAGAAAGCATATTAATAGCAGAAAAAGAAGGAGCTAAAGATATACTTACATATATAAAAATAGCTTATAATCCTTTAGGAGTAATGAGTATAGATGAAAAAGTTTCAAAGCATAATATATAAATATATTAGTATTTTAACAGTTTTATTAATAATTATAATATGGGGGATTATAAGCTATATAGAACTTATACCTAGATTTATGCTACCTAGTCCTTTAGACGTATTTTTAGCATTTATAAAAGATTTTAAGTTGATTTTTAGCCATATAGGGATTACTCTATTAGAGGCAAGCATAGGTCTTTTAATTAGTATAATATTTAGTTTTATATTAGCCATAATTATGGATAAATATAAAATATTTAATAAAGCTATATATCCTATATTAGTAATAAGTCAAACTATACCAACAATAGCAATAGCTCCTATTATTGTACTTTGGTTTGGATTTGGTATTATGCCTAAAATATTACTTATTTTTTCTACTTGTTTTTTTCCTATGACTATAAGTATACTTACAGGATTTAAAAGCATAGATGAAGATATGTTAAAATTAATGAAATCTATGGATAGTAGTTATTTTAAGACACTTTTTATTGTAAAAATACCTTTTGCTATGAGAAGCTTTTTTTCAGGGCTTAAAATATCAGCAACTTATGCAATAGTAGGAGCTGTCGTGGCTGAATGGCTAGGTGGTGAAAAGGGGATAGGTGTTTATATGACTAGAGTAAAAAAGGCATATGCTTTTGACAAAATGTTTGCAAGTATTATAATTATTAGTTTACTTAGTTTATTATTAGTTTGGCTTATAAAAATTTTAGAAAATAAAATAATATATTGGAAAGAATAGATGTTTTGGGAGGAAGATATGAAAATAATAAGTAAGATTATAAGTATTTTTTTAATATGTACTTTATTTGTAGGGTGTAGCAAAAATCAACAACAATTAGATAGTACACAAACAAAAGAAAATGATAAAGTTAGCTTTTTGTTAGATTGGACACCTAATACTAATCATACAGGCATATATGTTGCCATAGAAAAAGGATTTTATAATGAGGTAGGGATAGATTTAGAAGTGTTAAATCCACCAGAAGAGAGCACTACTGCATTAGTAGCCGCTGGTAAGGCAGACTTTGGAGTGTCATTTCAAGACACTATGGGTATGGCTATAAATGAAAATGACAATTTTCCAATAGTTGCTGTTGCTACTATAATACAACATAATACCTCTGGTATTTTATCTTTAAAAGAAAAGGGAATAGATAGCTTTAAAAATTTAGAAGGTAAAATATATGCAACGTGGGATAATGCTTTAGAACAAGCTACCATAAAGCAAGTTATGGAAAATGAAGGTGGAGATTTTGAAAAAGTAGAACTTTATCATAGTTCTGTAACAGACGCTGTATCAGCTATACAAACTAATGTAGATGCTGTATGGGTATATGAGGCGTGGGATACTATGATGGCAAAAGTATCTGGAGTTGACTATAATTTTATAAAATTTAAAGATGTAGAGCCAGCTTTAGATTTTTATACTCCTGTTATAGTATCTAGTGAAAAATATTTAGCTGAAAATGAAGATATAGCTAAAAGATTTTTACAAGCTACTAAAAAAGGCTACGAATATGCAATAGAAAATCCAGAAGAAAGTGCAAAAATACTTTATAAATATGTTCCAGAATATGACCTTAATATGCTTATAGAAAGTCAAAAGTACCTTGCTAATGAATATAAAGCCGAAGTTTCACAATGGGGATATATAGATAAAGAAAGATGGAACAACTTTTATAACTGGGCTTATGAAAAAGGATTAATAACAAAAGATTTAACTGACAAAGGATTTACAAATGACTATTTACCACAATAAAGGAGAAAATATGGATTATATAAGGTTAGAAAATATATGCAAATCTTATGACAATATAGAAATAATAAAAAATATAAATTTTTCTTTAAAAAAGGGTGAAATAGTGTCTTTTCTTGGTAAAAGTGGGGTTGGTAAAACAACCCTTTTTAATATATTAGCAGGATTTGAAAAGGCAGATAATGGACAAATTTTTTTAGAGGAAAAAGACATTACAAACCAAAAGAAAAATATAAGTTATATGACACAAAAACATTTGTTATTACCGTATCTTAATGTTTTAGATAATGTATGTTTGCCTTTTAAAATAAATGGAATAAATAAAAAAATAGCATATGAAAAAGCAATACCTATATTAGAAAAGTTTGGATTATATAAACATATAAATAAATATCCATCAGAACTATCTGGGGGTATGAAACAAAGAGTAGCCTTTATTAGAGCTTATTTAAAAGAAAGTGATTTAATGCTTTTTGATGAACCTTTTTCAGCCTTAGATAGTATAACTAAACAAAGTGTATATAAGTGGTTTAAACAAATGATAAAATATGAAAATAAAACAACAGTATTTATAACCCACGATATAAATGAGGCTATATATTTATCAGATAAAATATATATATTGGCTAAAAAACCAGCTAGTATAGTTTTATCTTTAAATATAGAAAATAATATAAAAGATTTTAGAACTAGTAATGAATTTTTATCATATTATAAGCAAATATCAAATTGTTTAGAAAAATATTTAGATGAAGATAACTAAATAAAAAGTAAAATATTGACGATATATATTTAAACAAGATAATTACTATGGAGAGGATATAATGGCTTATAATGATAAAAAAATAAAATTAGACGCATCTCAAAGAGATATAAATGATAAGTTTAAAAATGAAATAGAAAATACTGAAGAAAAAATATATTGGTATATAAAATTTAGCTTGCCTCTTGATGAAACTAGTGTATCTAAAAAAACGATGAATGTTACAGACACTAAAGGATATATTTTTAACACCAATATAATATACAACAAAGCTTTAGAATTAATAGTTATAGAAACATTAGAGCCATATAAAGAAGAGGAGTATTACATATTACACATAAGTAAAGATGTAAGGGCGCAAAATTTAAAAAATTTAAAAAAAGATATACACATATTATTTAAAATAAAGGGTGGAGTAGTATCCGAATTTAAAGAATTAGGTGATAATGTAGTCATACCTAAACCTAGAAAAAAGCCTATCCAAAAACAAAAAACAACAAACTCTAAAGTATATTCATTTCAAAAAGAAAATGACCCAAATATTATAGGAGATAAATTACCATTTATTAGTATAAAATTTAATCCCTTTGTGGCAATAGCTGGAGCTTTATTACTTTTAATAGGAATTTCTTTAAAAAATTTAGTATTAATAGCTTTAGGTACAGTATTAGCTTGTTTAGGATTTATTCACATAATAACACAAATATTAAAAAGAGAGTTTAGGTCTTCTTTGTATTATAACTTAGGTGTTGTTAGTTTTAACAAAGAAAAATTTAAAAAAGCCCAAAAAAGATTTAAAAAATCACTAATGATTAATAGTTATAATGAACTTGCAGAGTATGCTATAAATAAAGTTTCATTTTTTTTATAACTTTAATTAGTAACTAATTTTATTTTTATAATTACTATATATTATGTTTTAAACAAAGGATATTGTATATAAAACTACAATGTCCTTTGTTAATTTTACTTGAAATTATGTAAAAAAGTTAATATAATAGTAATTAATAAAATAGCTTTGAAAGGAGGATATTTATGGAAGAATGTAAAAAACTTTATGATGAATTAATTGAAAATATAAAAAAATATCATCCAGCAACGGATTTTACCATTATAGAAAAGGCATATAACCTTGCAAGAGAAGCCCACGGAGAACAACTTAGAAAGTCTGGAGAACCTTACATTATACACCCACTTTGTGTGGCTATTATATTATCAGAGCTAGAGCTAGATTTAGAATCTATTGTGGCTGGTATTTTACACGATGTAATAGAAGATACAAAATATTCTTTTGAAGATTTAAAAGAATTATTTAGTGAAGAAATAGCTAATATTGTAAGTGGTGTTACAAAATTAGATAAATTTACTTATTCATCTTCCTCTAAAGAAGAATTACAAGCAGAAAATTATAGAAAAATGTTTTTGGCTATGGCTAAAGACATAAGGGTAATATTAATAAAGGTAGCCGATAGGTTACACAATATGCGTACCCTACAATTTATGAGTAAAGAAAAACAACGAGAAAAAGCTCAAGAAACCCTTGATATATATGCACCTCTTGCTACAAGGCTTGGTATATTTAAAATAAAAACAGAACTTGAGGATTTATGTCTTAGATATTTAGACCCAACAGCATATTATGATTTAGCAGACAAAATAGAGAGAAAAAAACACGAGCGTGAAGAATATGTACAAAAAATAGTAGATGAAATATCTAAAAAATGTAAAGAAGATAACTTAAAGTGTGAAATATATGGAAGACCAAAACATTTCTTTAGCATATATAAAAAAATGCTTAATCAAGATAAAACTTTAGATCAAATATTTGACCTTTTTGCAGTTAGAATTATAGTTGCTACTATAAGAGATTGTTATGAAGTTTTAGGACTTGTTCACGAAATGTATAAACCTATACCTAGTAGATTTAAAGACTATATAGCTATGCCAAAGTCTAATATGTATCAATCTTTACACAACACCTTAATAGGACCTGAGGGCTTACCTTTTGAAATACAAATTAGAACTTGGGAGATGCATCGTATTGCAGAGTATGGTATAGCAGCCCATTGGAAATATAAATCAGGAAATAAAAATGTTAAAGAAACTGCCGAAGAAGAAAAGCTTACGTGGCTTAGACAAATATTAGAATGGCAAAAAGATATGTCAGATAATAAAGAATTTATGGATACTATAAAAACAGACTTAGATTCTTTTAATGAAAATGTATACTGTTTTACTCCAACAGGGGAGGTTAAAAGCTTACCTTATGGCTCAAATCCAATAGACTTTGCCTATTGTATACATAGTGCAGTTGGTAACACTATGGTTGGGGCTAGAGTAAATGGAAAAATAGTAACCTTTGACTATACTTTACAAAATGGTGATAGAATAGAAATTATCACAAGTCAAAACTCCCGTGGTCCTAGTATGGATTGGCTAAAAATGGTTAAAAGTAGCGAAGCTAAAAATAAAATAAACCAATGGTTTAAAACAATAAACAAAGAAGAAAATATATTAAAAGGCAAAGAAATGCTTGAAAAAGAAGCAAAAAGAAAAGGCTTTGTATTTAGCGAACTTGCTACTACTAATAGAATAAAAAAAGTTTTAGAAAGATATGGCTTTAGAGATTGGGACGCTATATGTGCAGCCATTGGACACGGAGGCTTAAAAGAAGGTCAAATTATAAATAGATTTATAGAAGACCTTAAAAAAGAAATAAACAAAAATAAAACAGCCGAAGAAATTATAAAAGAAACAGCAGAAATAATATCAAATTCTAATATGAGTAATGAATTTGTAAGAAAGCGTAAAAATAACTCAGGTATTATTATACACGGTATATCTGGCTTAGATGCAAGAGTTTCTAAATGTTGTAGTCCAGTCCCTGGAGATGAAATAGTAGGATTTATAACTAAAGGAAGAGGAGTATCTATACACAGAACAGATTGTATTAATATAATAAATTTATTAGAAGATGATAGAAAGCGACTAGTAGATGCTAATTGGAGCCTAGAAGAAAGTAAAGGCAAAGAGTTTTCTGCAGACCTTAGAATATTAGGTGAGGATAGATTAGGTCTTTTAGTAGATATAACAAGAGTATTTACAGATGAAAAAGTGTCACTTAAAAATATTAACGCAAGAACCACTAAAACTGAGGTTATTATAGATGTAACTATTGTAATAGGTGATAAATCTGAACTTGAGCATCTTTCAAATAAAATAAAAAGTATTAAAGGTGTTTATGATATACAAAGAGTTACCACATAGGAGGAACTATGAGAGTTGTTTTACAAAGAGTTTCTAAAGCAAAAGTAGATATAAATAATGAAACAGTAGGAAAAATAGATAAAGGTATAGTAGCACTTGTGGCAGTTAATGATACAGACAATATAGATACCTTTAAATATATGTGTGATAAAATTATAAATATTAGAATATTTGAAGATAGTGAGGATAAACTTAACTTATCTATAAAAGACTTAGATTTAGAACTTTTAATTGTACCTAATTTTACTGTTTATGCCGATGCTAGAAAGGGGAGACGTCCAAGCTTTGTAGGTGGAGCAAAACCAGATATAGCTGAAAAAATATTTAATGATTTTATAGCATATACTAAAGAAAACTATGAAAAAGTAGAAACAGGTGTATTTAGAGCAAATATGCAAGTGGAGCTTATAAATGACGGACCTATAACTATTCTTTTAGATAGTGATAAATTGTTTTAGGAGGAGCTTATGAAAGTTAAAGTTGAAATAGTTGGTGGAATGATGATGCAAAATTGTTATTTTGCCATAGAAGATAATACAAATGATGCTATAATAATAGACCCTGGTGCTGATGCAGATAGACTTATAGCTACAATAGAAAAAGAAAAACTAAATTTAAAATATATAGTCTTAACTCACGGACATTTTGACCACATAGGTGCTTGTAAAGAAATAAAAGAAAAGTATAACACCCCTATTGTCATATGTGAGGGAGAGGAGATTTTAATTGAACACCCTAAAAACAATCTCTCTCATATGATAAATAAAAAAATAGAGCTAAAGGCAGATATAACATTAAAAGATAATGAAATTTTTAAATTTGGAAAAGACTTATCCTTTAAAGTAATAAAAACTCCAGGGCATACTCCAGGAGGTATGTGTTTATATTTTGAAAAAGAAAATATACTTTTCTCTGGAGATACATTATTTTATGGTTCTATTGGAAGAACGGATTTTCCTTATGGCAACTCTGCAGATTTAATAAAATCTATTAATAGACTTAAAAAACTTCCAGATGAAACAGTAGTTTATTGTGGACACGGTAACAAAACTACAATAGAAACAGAAAAAAATATTAATCCGTATATGGGTAATATGTATGAATATTAGAAAGTTGGTTTAAAATGTATTACATTGTAGAACATAAATATTTAGATGAGGTACTTTCAGTTATTCAGTTATTTTATTTTGGAGAAAAAATAATACAAGTAGAGCAAATTTTAAATGATGATATAGTCATAAAAAGTAGCATTCAAGAAAATATGTCTATTTGTAAAATATATAAAGATAAAAAAGAGATTGTTTGTTGTAAAAATAGTCTAGAAAATATGCAAGAAGATGGGTTTTCTAATGAAAAAAAGAGAATAATAAAACTAACTGTCTTTGAGGCTATTCAAAAAATAAGACCTTTAAATATGCCCTGGGGTATATTAACAGGTGTTAGACCTACTAAAAAAATAAATGAAATGTTAGAACAAGGTTTTTCTAAAGAAGATATAAAAAGATTATTAAAAGAAAAATATTTAGCAACAGATGAAAAAATTGATTTAGCAATAGATATATCAAAAATAGAAAAAAATATATTAAAAAATAATAATAAAAATAAAATTTCTGTATATTTAGGTATACCATTTTGCCCTACAAGATGTATATACTGTTCATTTACTTCTTTTAATCTTAGTCAATATACTAAAAAAGTTGATTTATATTTAGATTGTATAGAAAAAGAAATATTGTCTATGAAAGATTATGTCAATAGTCATCAAATAGAAAGTATATATATAGGTGGAGGTACACCATCTTCTTTAACTGAAACTCAATTTTATAGATTTTTAAAAATGATAGATGATAATTTTAACAATCCTTTAGTAGAGTACACAATAGAAGCTGGAAGAGCAGACACTATAACTAGAGAAAAGTTAAAAACTATGAAAGATTTTAACGCTACTAGAATATCTATAAACCCTCAAACTATGAATGATAAAACCTTAAAACTTATTGGAAGAAATCATTTAGAAAAGGACTTTTTAAATGCCTTTTATATGGCTAGAGAAGAGGGTCATAATAACATAAATACAGATATTATTTTAGGACTTACAGATGAAACCTCTAAAGAGGTCATATACACTATGGATAAACTTTATAAATTAAACCCAGAAAGTCTAACAGTTCATACTTTAGCTTTAAAAAGAGCCTCAAGACTTAATGAAAATATAGAAAGTTTTAATCCTAGTTCTTTTTATGAAATGGAAAAAATGATAAATATAACTAAAGACTATGCTAAAAAAATGAATATGTATCCTTATTATATGTATAGACAAAAAAATATGATAGGAAATTTTGAAAATGTAGGCTATTGTAAAGATGGACTAGAGTGTTTTTATAATATACAAATAATGGAAGAAAAACAAACTATTATTTCTTTTGGTGCTGGTGCTACAAGTAAATTTTATTTTGAAGAAAATAATCTTATAAAAAGAGCCTTTAATGTAAAGAGTGTAGATGAATATATAAACCGTATAGATGAAATGATACAAAGAAAAAGAGAAATAATAGGAGGGAAAATATAGATGAAAGTAAAAAGACCAAAAGGAACTAATGATATCTTTGGAAAAGACAGTTATAAATGGCAATTTTTAGAAAACGAAATAAGACAAATTTGTAAAAATTTTGGTATACAAGAAATAAGAACGCCTATGTTTGAATATAAAAGCCTTTTTGAACGTGGAGTTGGAGAAACAACAGATGTTGTTCAAAAAGAAATGTTTACGTTTAAAGACAGAGGGGAGAGAGAATATGCCTTAAAGCCAGAAAGTACTGCAGGTACTGTTAGAGCATATCTTGAAAATAGCTTAAACGCAGAGGTTCAACCTACAAAACTTTATTATATATCGCCATCTTTTAGAGATGAAAGAAATCAAGCCGGCAGGTTTAAACAATTTCATCAATTTGGTGTTGAGATATTTGGATCTTTTGACTCAAGTTGTGATGCTGAGGCTATATCCTTTGTTTATGAACTTTTAAAAAGGCTTAAAATTAAAGATGTAGTATTAAAATTAAACAGTCTAGGTGGCAATGAATGTAGAAAAACATATAATCAAAAGCTTAAATCTTTTATAGAAACTAAACTTGAAAACTTATGTGATGATTGTAAACAAAGATATGAAAAAAATCCTCTTAGAGTATTAGACTGTAAAAATCCTAACTGTAAACAAGCCTTAGAAAAAGCACCTACTACAATTGAAAGTTTAGATGAACAATGTAAAAATCATTTTGAAAGTTTAAAAAAATATTTAGATATAATGAATATACCTTATGAAATAGAACCTAAAATTGTCCGTGGATTAGATTATTATACAAAAACAGTATTTGAGTTTGTTTGTAAATCTGAAAAATTAGGCTCTCAAAGTACAATTTGTGGTGGTGGAAGATATGATAACCTTATAAAAGAATGTGGCGGACAATCTACTGGAGCTGTTGGATTTGCCATAGGTATGGAACGTTTACTTATACTTATGGAAGAACAAGGTATAAATATAGAAGAAGAAAATAGACCTTTAATATATATAGGAGCTATGGGTGATTTAGGATTTGAAAAGGCTCAACAAATAGCATATAATCTTAGACAAAAAGGAATATACGTAGAATATGACATAGTTAGAAGAAGTGTAAAAGCTCAACTTAAATATGCAGATAAAATAAATGCTAAATATGTTATAATAATTGGTGATAATGAAATAGAAACTAATAAAGTAAATTTAAAAGATATGGATAAAAGTGAACAAAGAGAGATAGAATTATCTAATTTAGAAACAGAAATTATTAATAATTAATGGAGGTAAAAATGAAAGGCTTTAAAAGAACAAATTATTGTGGCGAGATAAAGGAAAATATGATTGGTAAAGAGGTAACTCTTATGGGTTGGGTTAGCCGTAAACGTGTTTTTAGTCATTTTTCTTTTATTTTATTAAGAGATAGAACAGGTATTGTACAAGCAGTTGTAAATCAAGATACTAACACAGAAGATGTTATTAAAAAAGACAAAGAACTTAAACCAGAGTATGTTATAGCTATTAAGGGTAAAGTAGTAGCTAGAACAGAAGAAAATATTAATAAAGATATGGAAACTGGTAAAGTAGAGGTTTTAATAGATGAAATGGAAATTTTATCCGAAGCTAAAACACCACCTTTTCAAATTGAAGATAGCATAAACGTAAGTACAGACTTAAGACTTAAATATAGATATTTAGACCTTAGACGTCCTAGTGTTTCTAAAAATTTAATTTTAAGACATAATATTGCTCAATCAGTTAGAAGATTTTTAGATAAAGAAGGATTTTTAGAAATAGAAACGCCAGTTTTAACCAAATCTACACCAGAGGGTGCTAGAGATTATCTTGTTCCAAGCCGTGTACACCCAGGAGAATTTTATGCACTTCCTCAATCTCCACAAATATTTAAACAACTTTTAATGGCGTCTGGATTTGATAAATACTTTCAAATAGTAAAATGCTTTAGAGATGAAGATTTAAGAGCAGATAGACAACCAGAATTTACACAAATAGATATGGAACTTTCTTTTGTTGACGAAGAAGACATAATTAGCTTAAACGAAAAACTTATGCAAATTATATTAAAAGAAACAAAGGGAATAGATATAAAAATACCTTTTGAAAGAATGACTTATAAAGAAGCTATGGAACGCTTTGGTTCAGACAAACCAGACGTTAGATTTGGTATGGAACTTAACAATATTACTAGTATTGTATCAGGTAGCGAATTTGGTGTATTTGAAAATGCTATACAAGCTGGAGGTAGCGTTAGAGGTATAAACGTTAAAGGCTGTGTATCTATGCCTAGAAAACAAATAGATAGTCTTGTAGAACTGGCTAAAACTTATGGAGCAAAAGGACTAGCGTGGCTTGGTTTAAACGAAGATGGTACATTTAAAACAAGTATAGGTAAGTTTTTTGACGATAATAAGCTTAATGAAATAGCTAATTCCTTTGGAGCCCAAAAAGGAGATTTAATTTTAATTTGTGCCGATAAAGACAGTATTGTTTTTGATGCTTTAGGTGCATTAAGACTTGAAATGGCTAAAAGATTAGAACTTACTAACAAAGATGATTATAAATTTTTATGGGTTACTGAGTTTCCTCTTTTTGAATATGATGAAGAAGAAAAAAGATTTGTGGCAAAACACCACCCGTTTACTATGCCTATGGAAGAAGACATTCATTTATTAGAGACAAATCCAGAAAAAGTAAGAGCCGTAGCTTATGATTTAGTTTTAAACGGATATGAATTAGGTGGTGGTAGCCTTAGAATATATCAAAGTGACTTACAAGAAAAAATGTTTAAATGTTTAGGATTTAGCGAAGAAGACGCTAATGAAAGATTTGGATTTTTAATAGATGCCTTTAAATATGGAACACCTCCTCACGGTGGACTTGCTTTAGGGCTTGATAGAATAGTAATGCTTTTATCTAATAGTGATAGTTTAAGAGATGTTATAGCCTTTCCTAAAGTAAAAGATGCATCTTGTCCTTTAGCCGACGCTCCTAACTTTGTAGATAAAAAACAATTAGACGAACTTATGATAGATATAAAAAATAATAATGAAGAATAAATATTAATAATAAATAAATTATAAAATGTTAATAATCTTAAGTTTTAATTTAAAAATATCTTAAGATTATTAACATATTTATTAAAAAATAGCTTATTAATAGTTAATATAAAATATAATTAATAATTTTTTATATGTGGTATTAAAATCACCTATTTCTATTTTTTAGAAAAATCAAAAACTTTTTTACAATTTTTATCTTAAACCATATAGTTATATTTATAATGTATTTTATATTATAGTGTTAATAATGTTAAAAAATAAAAAAAAATACTTTAATTTTTGACAAAAAGGTGATATAATAAAAATGTTATATATAAATATATAAAATAAAGGAGAAAGTCTAATGTTTAGTTCTGATATAGGAATTGATTTAGGCACATCTAGTGTACTAATATATATAAAGGGACAAGGCATTGTTTTAAAAGAACCTTCTGTTGTTGCAGTAGATAGAAATACTAATGAGGTTATTGCAGTAGGTGAAAAAGCTAGAAAAATGATAGGAAAAGCACCAGCTAATATTAATGTTGTAAGACCTCTTAGAGAAGGTGTTATATCCGATTATAATATTACAGAGATTATGTTAAAATATTTTATTAAAAAAGTATTAGGAAAAAGTTCTAGACGTCCTCGAATAGCCGTTTGTGTTCCATCTGAAGTTACAGAAGTAGAAAAAAAGGCTGTAAAAGATGCAACTAAAGACGCAGGAGCTAGAGAAGTTTTTGTAATAGAAGAACCTATTGCAGCTGCTATTGGTTCTGGTATAGATATAACTAGAGCCTGTGGAAGTATGATAGTAGACATTGGTGGTGGAACAACAGACATAGCAGTTATATCCCTTGGAGGTGCAGTTGTTAAAAGTTCTTTAAAAATAGCTGGAGACAACTTTGATGAAGCTATAATAAGATATATTAGAAAAAAATATAATGTTCTTATAGGTGAAAAAAGTGCAGAAGACCTTAAAGTTAATGTTGGTACTGTTTATAAAAGAAGTGCCTCTGTAAATATGGATATAAGAGGTAGAAACTTAGTTACTGGACTGCCTAATACTATAAATGTTACATCTGAAGAAATGTTTGAGGCTTTAAAAGAATCAGCTTCTATGATGATAGAAACAATACACAAAGTGTTAGAAAAAACTCCCCCAGAATTAGCGTCTGATATTTATGAAAGAGGTATAGTTATGACAGGTGGAGGAGCTTTAATATATGGTTTAGATAAAGCTATAAAAGAATCAACTGGTATAAATGCTGTTTTAGCAGAAGATGCCCTATCTTGTGTAGCTTTAGGTACTGGTAAATATATTGAATATAATAATAAATTTGAAAAAGCAGAAAACAGCTTTTTACAAAAAATATCACAATTATTTAAATGGAGATGATTTGATTGAATAGAGGTTTATACACATCAGCAATAGGTATGATGACTCAAATGAATAATATGGATGTTATAACAAACAATATAGCCAATGTTGATAATACAGCATTTAAAAAAGATACTACTGTTGTTCAATCTTTTTCAGAAGAATTAATGAAGATACTTGATGACCCGTCAAAAAGTCTTATAAAAAGAGATAATAACATAGGAAAAGTATCACTTGGTAACTTTGTAACAGAAGTTAATACAGATTTTTCAAAAGGGTCTATTGAAGAAACAGGTGGAACTTATGATTTAGCTATAAATGGTGATGGATTTTTTGCCATAGAAACTATAAATCAAGATGGTACAGTTGTAGAAAAATACACTAGAGATGGTTCATTTACAGTTAATGCTAATAATGAACTTATGACTAAAGAAGGAAATTATATTTTAGGAGAAAATGGAAGAATTGTTATTCCTAATGGAAGTGTTAATATTAGTGAAAATGGATATATATATTCTAATGGCGAATTTGTAGATAGATTAAAGCTTGTAGACTTTGAAAATAAAGAAAGTCTTAGAAAATATGGTGATAATTTATATGATAGAATAGATGAAACTGTTGAAAAAGTCTTTGAAGGGAATGTAATACAAAGACACGTAGAAACATCTAATGTAAATATAGTTGATGAAATGGTTAGTATGATAAATGTTTCTAGAATATATGAGCTTAATCAAAAAATGGTACAAACACACGATGAAGTTTTAGGAAAAGCAGTTACTGACATAGCTAGAAAATAATAGGGGGTAAAATTTATGATGCGTTCTTTATGGACTGCTGCATCTGGTATGAATGCACAGCAATTAAATGTAGATACTATATCTAACAATATATCTAATGTAAATACTAATTCTTATAAAAAAGAAAGACTTGAGTTTAAAAGTTTATTATATCAAACTATGGAAAGAGCATCTCTTGATGATGCTGACACAGGAAAGCCAGTTAATTTACAAGTTGGTCTTGGTGTAAAACCAATAGCTACAAGCAGAATGTTTACACAAGGAAATCTTGAAAGAACAGAAAATAAAACTGACTTAGCCATAGAAGGTCAAGGATTTTTTATGATACAAACAGGCGAAGACGAAGTTTCTTATACAAGAGATGGGAGTTTTAAAATAAGTGTAGGCGATGGAGAAAACAACTTAGTCACATCTGAGGGTTATTATGTTTTAAGTACAGATGGTGAACCAATAGCTATACCTGAAAATGTAGCAGTAAAAGATATTACCATAGATGAAAATGGAGCTGTAAGCTATATGTTAGATGGCGAAATAGAAGATTTAGGTGTTACAATAGGTGTTGTACAGTTTGCTAATCCACAAGGATTAGAAGCTATTGGAGGGAATTTATACACTACAACTTCTGCCTCTGGAGAACCAATATTAGAAGAAGACGGAGAAGTAACTAGAAGTAGAATTTCTCAAGGATACATAGAGTTATCAAATGTTAATATAGCAGAAGAAATGGTAAATTTAATTGTAGCTCAAAGAGCATATGAACTTAACTCTAAAGCTATAACAACGTCTGATGAAATGTTACAACAAGCCAATAATCTTAAAAAATAGTATTAGAGGTGTTATAAATGGATATAAATAATGTATTAGGAGTAAACTCAGAAAACATTTCAAGTATAATATCAGCTCAAAAATCTAATTTAGAAACTGAAGACTTTCAAACAACCCTTAATAATGCTATTGAAAATGGTCAAGATAAAGAACTTAAAGAGGCTTGTGTAGAGTTTGAAAGTTATTTTTTAAATATGATGTTTAAATCTATGAGAAGCTCTATTGTTTCTGGTGGAGGTATGTTTGAAAAAAGCAACGCAGAAAAATTATTTCAAGAAATGTTAGACCAAGAAGTTAGTAAAACAGCAGCAAATCAAGGAGGTATTGGTTTAGCTGATATGATGTATAAGCAACTTGAAAGACAAAATAATGCAATAGATATTGAAGCTTAAATCTACATAATTAGTATTTAAAGATAAAAAAGAGTATATTTTAAAGTGATATATATATAGGTTGTATACTGTTTTTAGTGGCGGTTAAAAAATTAACCAAAGCTAAACAGTATACAATCTTTTTTATTGTTCAATTTTATAGTAAATAATTAGAGGTGTAACTTGACTAAAACAAAAAAATTAAAGATATACAAGATAAAAAGTTTAAACAGTTTTTTAGTATTTTAATAGACAAAGGCTTAATGACTATACAAAAATTAGAAAAAGATATTATGGAAAAATTAAGATTAAATGAAGTGCCACTGTTTACTTGTGAAAAATTACAATAAATATTAGTGTATTTACTAAAAGTTATTAATTTTAGGTTATATTTAGAATTACAAAAATATTGCATTACAATTACAATAAAATACAATAAAATACAATTTGTAGATGAAATATACAATATGTTATAAAGTGTTGTACCTGTTAGTATAACTTTAGATTATAGTATAGACTATAACAACTAGAGAGACTTAAAACATTTTACTTGGGAAAGTTTATCAAGTGCAATATTGAAACAAGTGTGAGAAGATAAAAAATATAACTTAATAAATTGGGAGGGAAATAATGGAAGATAATAAATTTACTAATAAAGAAGAATTAGAATATCCTACGGAAGATGATTTTGTAGATGTAAAAGTGTTAAATAATAACACAAGGCTTTTAAGTGAAAAAAAGGCTGATATAGCTGATATTGAAGTAAGCTTGCAAGGAGTAGCTAAAGAACGCACAGAATATAGTATTGAAGATAAGGTTAAAAGTTTAGAACAAAAAATATTAAATATAGAAGAGTATATACCTAAGTTATATTACAATCTACGTGGGAATAGAGGTAATGTTGGAGGCTCATCTAAGCCATTTAATATAGATAGAAAAAATTTAATATTTTCAATAACTGGCAGTGGTGAATTATTACATAGTCTTGTATGGATTAATCATTTTGCAGATAAAGGAAACTTAAACTTTAAAACAGAATTAATTGTAGATGGTAAAACTGTATCATTAAATAATTTTAAAAATATTCCATCTTCATTATATAGTAGTAAAAGTTATTACTTTTATGGATATTTTTCAAGAGTAAATATAACAAAAGGCTATATAACAAGTAAATACTATTATCCTGTATCAAGGTCTATTATGAGAGGAAGTAGTAATAATTTTTTAACCCCAGTATCTGCAATATTTTCATTTAATGATTATGGAATATTTAATATTTCAGAAGAAGAAAATCAAATTTCAACTTATGGAGGATATGACACTAGTTTACACGAATTTAACGAAGGGTGTAATATTACAGGAACTGTATCTGATTTACCAATAAAATTTAAAAAAAGTGTAGAATTTTATATTACTCCTTTAGGAAGTAATATGACTAATGTAAGTTTTGAAATGTCTTATTGTTATAAATTAAATGAGGTGTAATTATGGAAATAGTAAAGAAGTATCAAGAAGATGATTATGAAATAATAGAATATGAAAATGGTGTTATTGAAAAATTTCGTATTTTAGAGAATAGTGTAGAAGAACCAGAACAGGTAGAAGAATATATTTCACAAGAAGAAATATATCAAGCAAAAGTATTAACAGATTTAGAATATTTAAAATGTTTAGCAGAAATAAATGGAGGGATGTAAATGTATAATTTATGTAAAAAAATGATAATAACAGGAAATTATCAAAAAGAAGATATGTCAAGTAAACTTGATATTTATTTATTAAAAAACAGAATAACAGAAGAACAATATATTGAATTAATAGATTTAATGAAATAGGTTGAAAAATAAAAAATATTGGTATATAATGTTAAATAGGGTAATTGCATAAGGTGGTTAGCCCCTCTTTCTTTACATAATAAAGAGGGGAGGTGTATATTATGACAACATACGAAGTATTATCAATAATAATACAAAGTAATATGTTAATAATAGCACTTCTTACTTACATAAAAAAGAAGCAAGAATAAAAAATAACCACCCTGTTGTGACCAGAGTGGTTTACTATTAAAAAACTACAATGGGGCTAACTACTTTGTGTAGTTGCCTTACCCTATATATAAAATATAACACATATTTTTAACTTTGTAAATATGTTTATAGATAATTTTATTTTAGGCATTGTTAAAGTGTCAAACATAGGTTACACTTAAAAGATTTTTTAACAAAGATAAGAATAAGTATAAAACAATACTATTTTATCTTTGTTTTTTATGATAATATAGTAAATTTATATATAATTAAAATACACCTAAATACTGTTCTACTACTCCATTAGGTAATTTAAACCCTAAACAAGTTTTTATATAATTGTTTGATTTATTCTGATATTTAGCTAATTGTTTTTTTCCATCTTCTAAATTAAACATTTTTAAATTTTTATAAAATCTCTCACTATCTTGTCTATGTTGGCGTTCTACCTTTCCATTATGTCTTGGTGTAGCTATTCTTGTTTTTGTATATTTTATATCTAATTTTCTTAATATCATTTCAAACATTGTTTCTCACGATTCTTTTCTTTGAAGATTAGTAAATTTAACTCCATTATCTGTTTGTATCTCTCTTATTATAAATGGGGATTTTTTTATTAATTCTAATATAAATAAGTAAGATGTATAAGTAGACTTTTCTTCATATATCTGCCTATAACACCATCTACTACATTCATCAACTGCTGTATACTGATAATATTTTTTG